>JBJFEV010000066.1:0-9154 GCA_051891155.1 Bacilli bacterium | reverse complement strand
TAATGCTGATAAAGCAAGTGTTCCAAAGGTAACAGAAGATTTAACGATAGTATTTTTATTTGTTTTAGCGGTGATGAAGTGATCAATAGCAGGAGAGATAGTGTTGATTAACATAATTGAATAGACAACACCTTCAACGTTATTTGTTCCCACACGGATGAGCACTGTTAATAAACCACCGATAATACCCACTAAACAATTACCAAGTGGTGAAGTTGGAGTAGTAACTGGATCGGTGAACATAAATACAGCCGCGAACATAGCGCCACCTGCACATAAATGATATAGAACATATAAGCCTGGATTATTAAATCCTAAAACTAAAGATATTAGAAGAGAAGATAAAGCGATAGTTCCTAAATAGAAAGCAGGAATTCTCCAGTTAATTACTTCTCTAATAGCTAAGACAATACCAATAACTAGAATTGCAAGAGTGAATACTTCACCCATCGCACCAAAATAAGTGCCAAATAATAAATCTTTAACTCCAAAACTTGCCAGTACATCAGATCCTAACCAACCTGTTTGTGATTGGATAGCACCGGTTAATGTAGCGCCTGTTACTGAATCAACGCCAGCAATACCTGCAGGTGCGGATGTATCGAATGTTAATAAGACGAATAAACGTCCAGCAGCGGCTGGGTTAAAAATATTTTTTCCAAAGCCACCGAAAACATTTTTAGCGATTACTGTTGCAAAGATGGAACCGACAATGATGACATAATAAGAAGTCCATACAGGGCAACATAATGTAAAGATCATCGCGGTAATCCAAGAATAATTATGAACTAAATCATAAGGAATCTTTTTCTTTAGTTCTTTATCTTTTTTATTCTTTAATACAGTAGTAATAATATCGCATATAGCGGTTGTTGCTAATGAAGTAAGCATTAAGCAAATGGATTGAACTCCATATTTAGGACCTAATTTAATAAAGGACATAACAACAGCAAGAATCCAAATGATTCCTAAACTAATGCCAAGCTCTATCATTATCTGTAATGTAGATTTTTTTCTCCTTTGATAAGGAGCGTTACTTTGTATATAAGCCATTTAACTTCCTCCTTATTTCTTTTCTTGAGCTTGAGCTAATTTGAATTTTGCTAAGCGTTTAGTATTCTTCATGCATTGAGTTAATTCGATGCGTGAAGGACAAGAATATGAACATAATCCACATTCGATGCAAGATAAAACATTTAATTTAATCGCTCTATCTATATCTTTAGCTATATAGGCATTGCGAATTTCTACCGGTTGAAGACCAGCTGGACAATGAGCGGTACAAGAACCGCATCTTAAGCAAGGCTCTTCCTTTAAAATAACAGGTTCAAGAATTGTTAATGATCCCATTTGCATCAACATAGGAAAATCAGAAGTCGTGACTGAATTTCCACACATTGGGCCTCCAGGGATAAGAGTAGCATTTTCTTTTGATAATCCTCCGCATGCCTCAATTAATTTAGTGGCTAAAGTGCCGATAGGGCAAATTACGTTAGATGGATTTTTGATTGCGTTACCGGAAACAGTTATCGTCCTTGTTGCCACTACTTTACCGGTGGATAATACTTGTCCTATAGAAATAACTGATTGTGCGTTATTAACAACGATTCCAGCTTCGGAAGGAAGGTGTTCATATTCTTTCTTGGAAATTTGTTTGATAAGAACTTTTTCCCATCCCATAGGATAAACATCAGGAACTTCTTGTAAACGTATATTTGCTTTTTCATCCGCTAAAACAGATAAGATAACATTCTTAACTTCGTCTTTATGAACTTTAATAGCAATGATAGCTTCAGATACACCGCTAACTTTCATTAAGTATTTACAACCTAATATTAAATCATGAACTTTTTCTTGCATAACGACAAAATCGGTTGTTAAGAATGGTTCACATTCAACGCCATTTACAATTAATGTATTAAGACCTGGAACGTTATTATATTTTACATATAAAGGGAATCCTGCCCCACCCATTCCAACAATTCCAGCTTGTTTGATTGCTTCAAAAATTGTTTCTTTGGAATCGTCTAGTGTAACAGTTTTTAGAGGTTTTTCCTCTTCATTTTTTCCATCACTTTGTATAACAAGATGAGGGATTGATCTTCCCACTTGAGGACTATAAATGTTTTTTGATGCTATTACAGTACCAGATACTGATGAATAAAGAGGTACTTCAAAATCAGTTCTAGAACCGATTTTTGTTCCTATCTTAACTTTGTCTCCTTCTTTGACACTAAAGGTAATTGGTTTACCATTAGGAGACATGGTAGGAAAATATACTTCTTCCCCTTCGCTTGCTTGTAAAGTAAGCAATGGAGCATGTTTAGATAATTCTTTATAGCCATTTAAGTGTTTGTGACCAAGTGATCTAAATAGAATCATATTTATCTTTTCTCCTTGTATTTGATATTATATCAAATATGCCTATAGATGAGGAATACTATAATTGTAGTTTTCTCATAAATAATTCTTTTTATGACACAAAAAAATATCGACTTGTGAAAGATTAAAAAGGTAGTTTTTGTTGAAAATGAAACAAAGATAAATTGCATACAAATATTTATCTTTTTATTAGGATGTGCTACCATTATTAATAAGAGACAAGGAATGAGGAATTATGGTTGATTTAAAAAGAATAGCGCGGGTTATATCTAGAAAACAATCTGATAAAAATGAATATTTTTATAATAGAATAAATCATGAAATTATAAAAAAGGACCCATCCTTTATTAATAACGTTATAGCGGGTATGCCAGATAAAACAATTGATGATCTCAGTGAAAAAGATCAAGAATTTATAAATGATCTAGTGGATTTATTATTAATTGAATCTAAGAAAATTGTGCCTATTGAAGCAATTAACTCCAAAATAGAAATAATAATTATGAAGGACTTTTGCGAGTATATAAAAGAAGAAGATGTAAAAAATGCCAAAGAGATAAGAAAAGAAATTGGAGGCAAAGGTACTTTTTCGCGCTTTTCATCTAAAATAAAAGAATTAGGATATGAACAAGCGTTTAGAAAATTTCGAGATACTATTGTTGAAGACCTCGCCTATGATTGGGCGGTCGATAATAATATTATTGAATCAGAATATTGCCTTCAAGGTTATGAAAATCTTTTCCAAACGATGAAGAATGTGTTTGATATGGAGTTATGGAATTTATTTAAGCCGGATAATTTAATTCATGTAAAAGATGAAAAACAAGATTATTATTTTTCATTATTTGGTTGGAATAATTCCTTTCCAGGCATCGAAGTATTGATTGGAGATGAAGGATTAGAAGCCCATAATCTACTTATGGATAATGAGGATTATAATATGTCACCTAATCTTTTATTTTCTTTACAAGATTCTTATCGCCTTCAATACAATAAGGAAAATAATTTATCCGATGATGATAAAACTTTATTAAAAGATATAGATATGGTTTTTGATGATGGATCCTATCCTCAAATTCAAAAATTAAAGAAAGGATTCTTTCCAACTAACAAATTGACTCAAGAAGAATTAGAAGATCTAGTTAAAGCTTTAGAAGCTTTGATGAAAGGAGTATGCGCTTATTTGGAAAATCCTATCTACATCGATTTTAAGCAATATGAATTATATATTAATTTAGATAAAAAAGTTCCATTTGTTTCTAAGCATAGATTATTGCTTCCAGATGATTTAGGAATTAGTCCTTTACCACTCAATGAAGATAGTATTCATATTGTTGATCGTTGCATTGAATTTCATATCGATTGCTTAAGTTCAAAAATTGAACCATCTGTTTCTTTTTCTGAATTATGGGCATATATACTCATTGGAATAGATGATGATACTAAAGAAATTGTCCATCATTATTTCGATACTTTTGATGAATATAATCCGCTATTAAAGATACGAAAATCAATATTGTGTGATTTTTCAATAAACGGATATCCATCAACGATTAAATGTTCTAATTATTTAGTATTTATAATGTTCAGCTTCTTATCTGAATATGGTATCAATATTATTCCGACGGAACCAAGTGATATCATGATTCAAATTTTTGATGAAATTGATGAATTACCGCTTAATACAGAAGATGAATATGTCCATTAATGATTTTTCTCTTTTTTAAATAGTTGAACTCCTTCTTTCAGTCTATTTAATCCATCAATAACTACTTGTTTAGGACAAGCTATATTGAGGCGTATATGACAATACCCATCGCCGTGATATTCTTTTCCTTGCGATACAAATAGACCAGTCTTTTCTCTTAAAAAAGAAGTAAATTCTATAGAATTATTAGTCAAAGAGGAAATATCAATCCATAATAAATATGTAGCATGGGAATGAACGACCTTGATGTCGTTCATTTCTTTTTCGATAAAATTATAAGCATATTCTTTATTATTTTTGATATATTCTCTTAGTTGATCTAAATAATCATCGCATTCAGAATAGCATGATTCAATAGCTTGTATAACAAAAGCGTTTGGTTCGGCAATCTCATCGTTATTGAAACCGCGATTTATTTGGTTAAACAAAAATTGGTTGTGACAGATAATCGCCGCTCCTTGTAAACCGGCGATATTGAAGGCTTTAGAAGGAGAAATGCAAGTTATTGAAATATCCTTCGCAATTTCTGAGACCGAATAAAAAGGAACATATTCATAGCCAGGATCGACTAATTCACAATGAATCTCATCAGAAATAATTTTTATATTATATTTATAGGCTAACATAGCGATACGTGATAATTCTTCTTTAGAAAATATAGTGCCAGTTGGATTGCTTGGATTACATAAAATCATCAAGGTTGATTGAGTGTTTTTCATCTTTTCTTCCAAGTCATCAAAATTGATTTCATAACGATCATCTTTATATACTAAACAAGACTCTAAAGGACGAGCCCCATTATTAATAATAGAATTAAAAAAGATATTATATGTTGGAGTTAATAGAATTACATATTCGTTTGGATGAGTTAATCTTCTTACCATCGATGAGATGCTTGGCACAACGCCAGTTACAAATATGATGTCTTCACAAGGGATTTCAACATTATGTCTTCTTTTATAAAAAGAAGAAATTGTTTCATAAAAAGATGGAGGTATAGTTGAATAACCTAAAATGCCGTTATCCAAACGTTTTTGAATGGCTTGTATAACATTAGGACATACTTTAAAATCCATGTCGGCAATCCACATTGGTAATTCATTATCTAAAACATCATATTTTACTGAATTTGTATTTTTTCTTGAGATTATTTCATCAAAATTATATTTCATATATTATTCCTCGATTATGATTTGACATAGAGAGTGATTTATTTCATCATCGTCTAGGATAATTTCATCTACTCCTTTACAAATTATTTTTCCACTTAATGGATTTTTTATAGAATCTACGCTGGTTAATATAGTTGCATTTACTGAAGAATATTCAAAAGCGAGAGTAGTATCAAAAATCTTACAATCTTCTAAAACCAAGTTTTCCATATAGCAAAATCCTTGTAAAGACGAGATAGTGCATCTAACTAACCTTACATTTTTTGAGTTCCAACCAAAATATTCACCTTCGATATACGAATCGTAAATAGTGACATTTTCACAATTCCAAAATGCATCTTTAGTAATAAATTTGGAATTGTGTATTTCAATATCTTTTCCGCCATCGAATGCATAGTCACCATCGATGAATATATTATCCGCTTTGACCGATGAAGAACCCATTCCAAAGTATGGTCCTCCTACCTTGACATTTTTAAGTACTACTTCATGGCAATTCCATAAAGTTTCACTGACATCTTTATCTTTAAAAGTGACATTTTCCAAAATAAGATTATTACATTTTCTAAAACCTTTTACCGCTTCATAAATGACATCTTTAACAATAATATTTGATGTGTACCAAATACCTGCTCTAGCAGTATCGTTGAAGCGCGTGTTTATAACTTTTACATTAGATGAATACCAAATAGGATATTTCCAAGAAAATGTACATCGTTCAACAATGATATTTTTACTTTCTTTTAAAGGAGATTCTCCATCAAAAAATACTGAATCAGTAACGCGCGTATCTCTACATTTGAATAAAGCTCGTTCTCCTGTTAAATTTTTACTAACTATTTCTTTCATAAATACACCTTCTTGCAAGAATAGATGTACTTATTATAACAAGAAAATGCAAGCAAATAAACAATGAAAATGCTACTCTTTATGATTTATAAATAGGCTCATTATTTTGTGACATTACTTTCTTTGTATATTTTTTATTTATTTTATTTGTTTTTTTAGAAAACTGTATAGATAATAAATAATAAATTTTATATAATAAAATTAGCAAGGGATATTTAGGAAATGAGAAAGTAAAGGGTGATGTACGATGAATCCATATTTGGTTATTTCTTCAAACAAAGATAAGGCTGATGGCGAATTATATGAGACATGGGTCAGAATTTTTAGTGACATTAATAACACTTTCGAAATCGATCAAGAAAAATTTAATTTTTTGACTAATCGTTTAGGTAGAGCATATACTATTTGCTCAAGACGTGATAGAACTAAAGAATCTTATTCCGATGAAGAGGATAGCAAAGAGTACTCTGCTTTATCATATTTAGAAAAAGAAGAGAATAATTCATTTAATGGTGATTATCCATTTTTTAATGATGAAGATATGGAATTAGCATATAAAGTATTTTCATTAAGGGAGATCGCTTTAATCCAACTAGGTGAATATGATCTAGTGGCTTGTGGAAAGAAAGAAGAATTTAATTACCGTCCTCAAATCAGAAAAGGATTACTTTATGAAATAAAAAAAGATTATTATAACGCATATAAATGCTATGAACGTATTCCTGAAAATTGTATTAAAGTTAGATATGATAATTGTAAAAGAATAGTGGAAAATCAACAAAATGATCTATTGGTAAAAGCAAAAGGTTATTTTGAAGATAAGAAATACGAAGAAGCTTTATCAATTGTTAAAACATTAGTTGAACAAGGTTTTGAACGGGCGAAAACTTTATTAGGTATCTTGCTTGCCAGAGGACTAGGAGTTAAAGCTAATGTACAAGAAGGATTTGATCTACTATATAGTGAAGCGGTTTTAGATTCTATTGACGCTAAAAAGGAAATTATAAATTTATATGATGAAGGAATTATCCGCGGATATATCGATGAAGATGAAATTGAAACAATTTGTCGCGATGCAATTAGAACCAAAGATCCATTCTTTGCGCAAAGGGTAGAAAAAGGATTTAACGATGAATCGAAGCGAGAAGCTCTGCAAAAATTGATGAAAGAAGGAAATGTTAATGCTTTGTGGTTGCTAGGAAAGTTACTTGTCGATGAGGGAGATGAAGAAGGTACTTCTTTAATTATTGAATCAAGCGATAAAGGTAATGTTGATGCATCGCTATATTTAGCTAAAACGTGCGAACAAATTTATTCTAAAGAAGTGGCGAAAGATTATTATGAACTAGCCGCTAAACAAGGCTCTTTAGAAGCGATAAAATGGCTTGGAGAAAATGCCTTATTCTATGCTTCTATTCCATTTTATCAAGCTGATGGATTTATAAATGAAAAAGTAAAAGCTGAACATATTAAACAATACGAAGCTTATTTACAATGCGCTAAAAAAGGTGATTCAGATGCGATGATGAAAGTAGGAATTGCTTTAATAAATGGTTATCCTGTGATGAAAAATATCGATGAAGCATTAACGTTCTTACTTAAGGCTGATAGTTTAGGAAACACTAAAGCATCTTATTATTTAGGACAAATATATGAAGGGATGGCCAAGACTACAGAAGATAAATTAGAAAGTCTAAATTGGTATGAAAAAGGAGCAAAACAAGGAGATGCATTAGCTATATCTCGCCTTTATACTTCTTATCTTCATGGCGATGCGCTAGTAAATAAGAACATTAAAAAAGCCAATAAGTATATGTATATGTTACATAATGAAGATTAAGCATTCGTCTGAATGCTTTTTTTATTTATCCATCTTCTTTTCTTTGTGGAAAATTAACATTTTTTCAATGACGCATATGAGGCCATACATCACTAGCGCTACAAGACATAAGATAATTACGCCCATCATGACTAAATCCATTTTAAATACTTGACTGCCATAAACCACTAAATAGCCTATACCTTCTTTAGAAACTAAGAATTCACCAACGATTGTTCCTATCCATGACAACCCTATATTGACTTTAAGGAGCGAAAATAAATTAAATAGATTAGATGGATAAATGACTTTGAATAATATTTGTAGTCGATTAGCTCCCATTACTTTCATCATTTTAATTAAAGAAGGATCGACATTACAAAAATAATTCAAGGATGAGATGATGGTGATGATTAAATTGAGCGAAACACATACTCCAATTATTCCTTTATGGGAAGTTCCTAAAATGATTATAATCAATGGTCCTAGTGCCGTCTTTGGTAAAGCGTTGAGGATAGTTAAAAAAGGATCCATAATCTTTTGGACAGTTTTAAAAAAATAGAGTATTGTTGCACATAATATACCTAGCGTTGTACCGATAAGAAGACCAATTATCGTTTCATAAGAAGATATAAATACATGATGAAATAATCCTTCTTTAGCGTATAAAAAAAAGGTTTGAATAAAACGGCTAGGTTTAGAAAATAAGAAAACGTTTAATAAGCCTATATGAGCGAGAAGTTCCCAAAGCGAAAAGAATAAAGATATGATTGCTATTTGGGAAATTAATATAATAATTTTTTGTTTTCTTTGATTTCTTATGAAATCTTCTTTAGTAATAATTCTTTTCATAGATTTCACCCACCATAGTATATGAAAGAAGATAATTATGTCGATAATTAATGCCTATTTTCAAAAATTACGATTCGAATTGGAAAAATCAAAATACGCTAAATTATTATTGTAAAATGATAATTCTATAAATTAGAGAATATCTTTTCTCTTATTATTCGATAACTTCTACCTTTTTTCTTTAAATATAAATTAATAAATATAGTATATTAATGTCGAAATAAAGAGGAAGGGGGCACTATTATTATGAAAAAAATATTAATAGGTGTTTCTATAACTGCCGTTGTAGGAATAAGTGCTAGTCTTTTATCTTCGTTCGGTGGTTTATTTAAGGAAGGACAAATATCAACTTCATTAGTATCTGGCGAAGAG
>JBJFEV010000065.1:0-9176 GCA_051891155.1 Bacilli bacterium | reverse complement strand
ATTTAAGATAATCTGTAATATATTACCCATAACTACTTTCTCCTTTCATAAACGATAAAATGAAAGCCTTGAAACCCAAGGCTTTCATATAAAATTCTTATACTACTAATTTTTTTATTAAGCGCGGTCTGGGTTGACAACGTATTTACCAGGAGTTTTGTTGACAGTTCCGCCTTCATCCCAAGTAATATTTTTACCAGTTACACCTGAGAATGAATATCCACCTTGGAATTGACCTTTTAGAACATCGTAAACTTCTTTTGGTGACATTGTAGCTTCAACCTTTGTACCAGCAGCTGCCGCATTTTCTAAAGCACCAACCATAGCGTAAACGCAGTCATAAGCAGAAGCACCGAATTGATTTAATGTATCTTTTCCATATTTTGCTGTGTAATTTGTAACAAAGGAAACAACTGCTTCATCTTCACTTGCTGCATTGAAGTGAGATAGATAAGAAATTTCTTGTGGGTATGAATTTGGATTGAATCCTTCAACTGAATCGATACCATCTAATCCATCACAACCAAAGTAAACTACATTTGAACCGAATGTATCTTTAGCTTGATCGATGAATAATGCTGCTTGTGAGTAATAGATTGGCATAAAGATGAAATCACAATCTTTTAATGCTTGGATTTGAGAAGTAAATGATGTGTTTGTATCTTTTGTGAATGCTGCATCTGTTGTATTAGTAACGACTTTCTTGAAGTTATCATAGATACCTTTTGAGTATGCATCAGAAGAATCGTAGAAGACACCTACTTTTGCAGATGGATAATATTGTTGAATGTAAGAAGCTGCTGCAGAACCTTGTCCTGAATCTGAGAAGCACATTTGATAAACATTATCACCTGTTTTTGGGACATCATCATTTGTTGCTGATGGAGTTAAGCAGAATACTTTATCTTTTTCTGCATATGAAGCGAATTCTAGACATGCACCAGAAGTAACGCCTCCTAATGAGAATTGCATACCATCTTCATAAAGAGCTGTATAGTTTGTAGCGGCTTTATCTGCTGCACATTCATCATCTTTAGCAACTAATTCTAATTGAACACCATTAACACCGCCCTTAGCGTTGATTTCGTCTACCGCTAGTTGAGCAGAATTCTTAACGCCTAATCCATAGACAGCAGCATCACCAGTTAATGGACCAGTAACACCAATTTTAAATTTTGTGTTGTTAGCAGCATAATTTTTTGCGCTTCCTCCACAGCTTGATAAGCCGACTGCTGTAGCTCCTACTACGGCAAAGGCACTAAAAACTTTCAAAACTTTTTTCATAATTTAAATCCTCCTATTGTTAAGTATGAAATATTTTTCTCGCGGATTTAGATACTAATAGAAAAGCCCGCACCTCTTCTATTAATAAGAGGCAGGGCTTGAACATACGTCTAAACTCTGTGGTACCACTCTTCTTGCTAATCTTTCGATTAACCACTCAGCGATGAAATAATCATCTTGCAAGGTAACGGTTGCAACTCGTCCAAAGTTACTGTTGTCTTCACTTGGCTGCTTGTAAAGGGATATCGATAGATCATATCATTAACTCTTTTTCACCAATTTAAGAGTCTCTCTAAAATGAGGGAAAATCTACGACTTGTCTTTACTCTATCGCATTTGTTGGGTTTAATCTAGCATATTAAAACTAGGCGAGCAAGCGTTTTTTGAAAATGTTTTAAAGTAAACGCTTTCATAATTTTCAAAAAAACATAAAAAATACAAAAAATCACTATTTTATAGACTATAAATAGTCTATATATAGTTTTGAAAGACACAAATTAGTTTTTGTCCGCAATACGTTTTCACTCATATAATTTGACAAATTTTTTATTTATTTTCATCTTGTTACAAAAGAAATATTCTCGTCCAATAAGTTGAAAATTAAAGGTAAGAATTTTTTTATATAAATGTCTTTTGTAGGCGAACACATATTTTATTAGAAGAATTATTATAGGGTTATTTGTAAGCACTTACATAAAAATCTATCTTTTCAATATATCTACCCTTTGATAAAATGAAAAAAGAAGAAAGGGGACATTTCTTATGTTAGTGATAAATGGATTTCTAAATAAGAAAAAAATATGCTTCACTAACCCTAAGTGTCTATTCTTATCTTCAAAAATTATCGATTGTTTATTATAAAGAGATTTGGCATTACTGCCAAGTCTCTTTTTTTTAAAGCAATCGAGAGAAAGGGATAAATTATGGAAAATAAAACTTTAATCTATGATGTTGATGAAAATCCAAAAAAGAAATCTGAGTGGTTCCTCTTTGCGATGCAACACATCCTTGCAATGCTAATTGCATGTATTACTGTTCCAGCTTTAACTGGGTTACCTATTGGTTCTACTTTAATTTCTGCTGGTATTGGTACAATCATTTATATTCTTATTACTAGAAAAAAATCGCCAGTTTTCTTAAGCTCATCATTTGCTTACTTATCGGCGATGTTCTCGGGATTATCTGTCGGGGTAGCTCAAAATATCATCGACGATTATGGTGGAAATGTGGTTGCCATTGCTCAAAGTGGACACGCTAACTATGCCGCTATTATGCTTGGTATGGCTTTTGTTGGTATCGTCTATGTAATTATTGCTTTAGTAATTAAATTTGCTGGTACTAAATGGATTAATAAAGTATTACCTCCAGTTGTAGTTGGCCCAATCATTATGGTTATTGGTCTTTCTCTTGCTGGAAGTGCTGTTTCTAATGTTATCGGTGGCACATTTGCTTTATCATCTGGTTTAAGTACAAAATGGTATGATTATTTACTCTCTATTGCCATCGCATTAGTAGCTTGCTTTGTTACAGCTTTTACAGCAGTTAAAGGAAATAAAACCTTGAAACTTATCCCATTTGTTATCGGTATGGGTTCTGCTTATTTACTTGCTTTAATTTTATCTATCATCGGATTCTGTGCTAATGTTCCTTCACTTGTAATCATCAATTTAGATATGTTTTCTGCTGTTAAATGGAATACAGTTGGAGCTTGGTTAAATGTTGAAGCATCTGATTGGATGTTTACTCTTGCTATAAAGAGTGATGCAACTTTTAACTGGACAACAGTTGGTCAAGTGGCAATTCTATTTATTCCTGTTGCTCTTGTTACTATTTGTGAACATATTGGTGATCACAAAAACTTAGGAAATATTATTGGTAAAGATCTTTTAGAAAAAGAACCAGGTATGACTAGAACATTAATTGGTGATGGTCTTGCTACCGCTGTTTCTGGTGCACTATGTGGTGCGGCCAATACAACTTATGGAGAAAATGTTGCAGTTGTTGGCGTTACGAAAAATGCATCAGTCAATGTAATTCTTCTAGCTGCTATTATGGCCATTGGATTTGGCTTCTTTGCCCCTTTAACTTTAGTTCTTTCATCAGTTCCTGCTTGTATTACAGGTGGCGTTTCTTTAATCCTTTATGGTTTCATCGCTTCAAGTGGTGTTAAGATGCTCATTAAAGAAAAAGTTGATTTCAATAAAACAAGAAATATTATTATTGCATCAATTATTTTAATTACTGGTATTGGTGGATTATATATCAATTTCGTGATTGGTAAATGCGCAATTACTATTACTCCTACTGCTGTATCAATGATTCTTGGCATTATCTTCAACTTAGTATTAAAAGATGATGAAAAGATTGAAGAAACAAAAGAAGAAAAAGAAATTCAAGAAGAAAGCGTTTCTTCTGAAGAATAATAAGTATTCATTAATATACTAATAAAATACCTAGTGAAAAGATAGCTTGTTTTAAGCAATTTAATCACTAGGTTTTTTATATGCATAAGATAATGAAAAAATTGAGTTTGTAATTATAATGTAAATAATTTGATTCTGTTTATGAAAATAACATATTTTAAAAAAGGCTACAATAAAATATGCTAAAAATAAATTCATAAATAATAATGCTAATATATTGTGAAGATTATTTCTTTATAGATATAAAAAGTAAGTAATCTTAAATATAATGCGCATTATTTATTGGAAGATTAATAAAATTAAATAGTAGTTACATACAATTTAATTTACACACATTGATAATTGATTTATTGTTGCTTTAATTATATACTTAATGTAGAAATGAGGAAAAAAGACAATGAAAAAAGGTTTATTTGTATTATCAGCGTTGTGTTTGACATTATCTATTGTCTCTTGTGGAAGTAAAAATACTTCTTCACAAAGTAATAGTTTGTCATCTACTACATCGTTGACTAGTGAAGAGGGAAATGAATCAGTATCTTCTTCTACTTCAAGTGTTGCATCTTCTTTTATACCAGATGAAGATTTAGTGGGTAAAGTTGATGTGTCTACTGGTTCGGGTTCATTTATTGAAAAACAAGGATCAGGAAGTGGATTAAAAGATAATGTTCAAGATGGAGTTATTCTTCATGCTTGGAACTGGTCTATGAATAATATTAAAGATAACATGGCTCAGATTGCTGAAGCTGGATATACGACTATTCAAACTTCACCAATGCAACCACAAAAGGATTATTATCCTGGAAATACAGCGAAGGATGGTTGGTGGAAATTATATCAACCTTTAGGATTCTCCATCGCTACTAAAGATAATGAACTAGGTACTAAGTCAGATTTAATTGCTATGGTGCAAGAAGCTGATAAGTATGGTATTAAAGTTATTGTTGACGTTGTGGCTAATCACTTGGCTACGGCTTCTGTCACCCAATTATATGCTGATGTTAAGAATTATGAACCAGAAATATATGGTTCTAATGGAACTAAAGCAGGTGGCGCTTTAGTGCATGAAGGTTCTTCTTCAGGTGCGAGCGATTCTTCGGCATATTCCGTAACTAATGGTAATATTGGTTTGACTGATTTAGATACATCATCTTCCGTCGTTCAACAAAGAGTATTATCTTTATTAAAAGAATATATTGACTGTGGTGTTGATGGATTTAGATTTGACGCCGCTAAACATATTGAAACACCAGATGATGGTACTTACGCTTCTTCTTTCTGGACAACCGTATTAGATGGAGCAACTTCTTATGCTTTAAGTAAAGGAGAAGAAAAACCATATTATTATGGTGAAATCTTAAATACACCAGGTAATGGTAGAAGCTATTCTTATTATACTAAGATGATGTCATTCACTGATAATAAGACTGGTAATTCCATTAGAAGCGCTATTGAAAATGGTAATGCATCATCTGCAGCATCTTCTTCTTATCAATCAGGACAAGATCCTTCTAAGATCGTCTTATGGGGTGAATCGCACGATACATACTCTAACGATGATGGTGAATCAAAGAATGCAACTACTACTAATGTAAATAAAGCATATGCAATGGTGGCTTCAAGAGCAAAAGCTACTTCCCTATATTTTGCTCGTCCTTCTTCAGGACCAATTTCTACATCCGCAACAAAGCTTGGTGCAATTGGAATTACTGATTGGATGAGCGAAGCAATTTCAGCGGTTAACCACTTCCATAATTTCTTTGATGGGGCAAATGAAGCGTTAGGATCAAGCGGTGACTTTGCTTATAACGTTAGATATGATGACGCTAAATCAGGTATGGTATTAATCAACGTTAAGAGCGCTACATCAGTATCATCTGTATCAGTAAATAGCAATATGAAAGATGGAACATATTTAGACCAAGTATCAGGCAATACATTTACTGTAAATGCAGGTAAAGTAAGTGGTACAATGGATGCTTCTGGTATCGCTGTATTATACAATGATGATGGATCAGGAATTGATGAATCACTACCAACTATTTCTCCTTCAGTAAAAGATGGAACTTTCAATTCTGATAATTATGAAATTACATATAACATTTACAATGCAAAGAGCGCTACGATGAAGGTTGGAGATTCTGAACCAGTTAGCATTACTTCAGGTGCTAAATTGACATTAAAGAACTTTGAAAAGAATCAATCAGTTAAAGTCGTAATTAAAGCTGTTAATGAAGCAGGTGAAGAAGTTTCTAAAACATTCACTTATGTGAGAGAAATTACTCAAGTGGAAACAGTAAGAAGAGTATATTTTACGGCGAATAATGTCGCATCTTCTTCATCTACAATCTATATTCATATTTGGAATTCACAATCGCAAGATTCTTTAGCTTCATGGCCAGGAACAGCGATGACATATTTAGAACTAAATGATTTAAATCAAAAGGTTTATGTATTCGATGTAGATTTAACTAAGTATGACTCTATTATTTTCAATGGAGGAAGTGGCTCATGGCAAACTTGTGATATTCTTCTAGAAGATGGCGTTAATGTTTATTATCTTGATGGAGGAACTTCACAAAACGGATTTGGCTCAACTGTTTATACTGTTGGAACTTCTTATAGAGCATCGTAATTAATTGTGATATGATTAAGGGGAGAGTTATTTCTCCTCTTTTTTATTACTTTTAGTGAAGGTGGATTTTTTATGAAAGTAAAAGACGAATATATATTATATGTAGATGAAAGAATAAATACAGATAGAAAATTGTTTTTAGATTTAAGACCATATTGCTCACATATTGATGAGAATGATAGTGAAGAAATACAAAAATTGACATTATGTCATGAGCTTTTGACATTTAGTGAAAATCTTTCTTCTTTTTATATTGATGAAAATATATCGTTAACATTTAATAAACTATTAAAAGAAAGAAAAATGGATGAAGCTTTTAATTTAATTATTCATGAATATAAATATGCATATATTGAACTAAAAAACTATTTTATTTTATATAAGGATAAGTTGAATAGAAAATTGATAGTACCATTACGTTATAGCTTAGATGAAGTATGCATATCACTTCTTTCTTCTTATCGTAGCGATTTGTGTCATTATTTTGTGGCTTATACTAAAGAAACGGGAGCTTTATCCACATTATTAGAAATAAATAATGAAAAGAAAAACAGTGATAAGAAATCATTGGATTCAATTGCTTTATTAGAATTTATTAGAGATTTTAAAAATTTTGTTTTGATTTATGATTATTCACAAGTTTATCAAATTAAATGCTTATTGTCTTCCACAAGAAAAGAAAGTAAATATCCTTTGCTTACCGCTTATGTAGATGAAGGTAAAGGAAGAGGCGTTTATGAAGATAATATAGATGCTTTTTTTGCCTATCTAGAGGATGAAGAATCGTTTAATGTTATTGCTCAAAAGAAGAATAAAGAGCTTATTCCTTTTGATTTTTATGATGTTAATATCGATGCATTGAACAATCAAATGGAGATAGATATAAAGGACAGTATTAAGCTATTTACACTTCTTCAATTAACTCAATAGAATATTTTTCTTTTGGTCAAAGAGTTTATTTTTCGAAATTTTCATATTATACTATTATTAATATTGAAGAGGGACAATATATATGAAAATTAACAAGAAAGCAGCTGTTTTTTATTATAAGCATCGGAAAATTATACTAATTTGCATTAATTTAGTTAGTGTGGTTCTTTTAACTATCGGTCTTTCCGTTACTAAAAGAGTGTCAAGAAATGGGGAATATAGATCTAAAGAAGATTTAGCTATCTATATTCATAAATATCATGAACTACCGAAAAATTTCATCACTTTGAATAGTCGCGATACAGCAACAAGAAGCAATGAAAGCACTAAAAGATGTATTATCGGTGGTGATTCATTTTGGAATGATGGACAATTTAGAGAATATGGAATAAGAAGTGATCAATGCTTCCAAATCGTCGATATTCCAGATGATGATTATACGGTATATAATCGTGGCACTAAAAGATTAGTTTATACGATTAATACTTATAAAGTTAGATTATTTTATAGTGAAGATAATTGTTTGACTTTTGAAGAATTATCGTTATCAGAAATTCAAAAAGCTAGAAATATTTGGTTGAGTATTTTCTTAGCTTACTTTATTACCACATGTGCTTTTTATGGTTATACATTTGGCTGGAATAAGCAATATGCTGATGAAGAATTAAGAAAATATAAAGAGAAAATGATAAGGGAAGGAAGAATCTGATGTTCTCCCTTCCCTTTTTTTAGTCAAATCTAAAACAAAATGAATTTTATTTTACGTTACATGCACGTGTCTTACCTGTTTTTTCGTCAGTTTCGACATCGAATGTAACCTTTTGACCTTCTTGTAATGATCGATGGCCTGTTCCAACAATTCCGCTGTAGTGGACAAAGTAGTCTACTCCATCGACAGTGATGAATCCATATCCCTTCTTATCATCGAAGAATTTAACTGTACCTGTCATCTTTTAAAGGTATCTCCAATCTTGCATACGTATATGCAATTTAATTATATCATATTTTTTCTTCCAAGTGGGGAATTATTTTTGTTTACAAAATTGAAACAAGTTAAAATATTATCAAATTTTGTCAAAAATTAAGATAAAAATGCATAAAGAAAAAAAGTTACTAATGAA
This sequence comes from Bacilli bacterium, assembly GCA_051891155.1. Lineage (GTDB taxonomy): Bacteria > Bacillota_I > Bacilli_A > RFN20 > CAG-449 > UBA3210. The sequence continues at coordinate 783 of JBJFEV010000065.1, read as the reverse complement.
AAAATTAAATTCATTTATTATTAATTACTAAAATTTGTGGCTTTGAAGTATGATAAATCATTTTATAAGGAAATATATAGTCTCTCAATTGAGGTTATATTTTTGGTTTAATTTATTTAATATTTTTTCATACACATCCATATTGAAACTAATTTCTTCAATTTTTTTATTAGAAATAGTATAAATATATATACGATCTTTACAATCAATAAATAGTTTATCAAATTTTATGCCATTAATATCTTTTAAAATATCTTGTATAGAGTTGTTGCTGAATGACCAATTACTGAAAAGATATAGCCCCATTGTTGGAAAAGCACAAGAATACTTTGATGATTTTTTGTTTTTTTCATAAATCTTTTGCTTAATTAGATTTCTTTCATCTCGCATATCTAGATTTTTTTTATGACGAAGAACAGCATGCAAATCAGGCCATAACACACAATCTAGTTTCAGTTCTTTGATTTTTTGATTTAAATCAATTTCGAGATTAGGCTTTCCTTCATATTCCCTCATAAAAAAATCAAAAATTCCATCTTCTTTTCGCATACATCTTGTTACCTCTATTCCGTATTTTAATTCAATAGATTGTAAATCTGGCTTGTCACATAATTTCAATAACGAAAAATTTGAGTCTACAAAATTAGATAATACTTCTTTTGCTAACTCCTCAAAATATTTTTTTTGATCATCGTGTCCCATTGGTTAGCTCCTTGTTTATTTTTTTATATAGATAATTTCTCAATTCAAACGCAACACCAATAAAAGAAGACTCATTGTCTT
>JBJFEV010000064.1:0-9246 GCA_051891155.1 Bacilli bacterium | reverse complement strand
CCGTGACTGGACTTTCACCAGTAAGATTAATGCCATGCCCGGCACACAAATAAAAAACCATAAATCTATGGTTTTTTTAATTTATAATGAGTAAACAATCGCTCCACAAGATGATGAAGTAGTAAATGAGAAGCTTGTAGCGCCTAGTTGGCCAAAAACATAACCTAAGCCTTTATTTGTTTCATTGCCAAGCACTCCATTTACCACTGCCTCTCCGATTGATGAAGTTAATTCTTCAAATGAGAAATCAGCGCTGTCAACAAATTTATTAATCACAGAGAAAACATATTGTGTTTCATCAGATGAAAGAGTATTGATAGTGACACCTTCTAATTCATTTGTATAATTGAATCCTGTACCAACTTTATTCACTTTAGTTGTAAGAGAATAATAAATATTAGAAGGTATTTTATTTTTAATAAAGAATAATGAAGAAGGTATTTGTTTTTTTATACCATCAATGTTTATTGCAAATTTGGTTTCAAATGAAGCACTAGTTGAGGTAACATCATCAATATTAAATTCACAGATATCTATTTTGATGTAATCTTTTACTTCTTCTTCGTATTCACCATAAAGGCTTTGATTGTCTAAAAACATATATTTCATAATTGCAGCAACTTCTTTATCAAGTAATGTTATATCTTTAGTAAATAAAGTAGATACTTCGCTTGATAATACATATTGTCCATCTACATCTATAGTAACTAAATTATTTACCGAATCATTAATTTTATTCATTGCATTATCCATATCTTTTATATCATAAGGATTTGTTAAGTACTCTTCTTCCTTTACTGGTTTAGCAAATTTTGTGACAATCTTTATCGTTTTAACTACATCGATATCATATTTATATCCAACAAAAAATAGTGCTCCTGCAGCAAGGCCAACAATCACTAAAATGGTGACGACAAATCCAATTAAAATTTTTATTACAGTTTTCATAATTTATTACCTCCTTTTTTCACTTATAAGGTGAAAAAATTATAAAGCAAAAGAAAATACTAATCAATTATATAATATTAAAAAGATGCTTGTGCATAGTCCACTTTTAGGGTAACTATAAATAGCATCTTTAAAATTGATTTTTATTTTGTTTCTTCTTTTTCGTTAGCGGCAGCTTCATTCTCTTTTTCTGCTTCCACTTCTTTAGTTTCACTAACTTCTTGTTGTGGAGTTTGTTCCGCTAAATCTTTTTCTTCTTCCGCAAGTCTTAAAGCAGCAGCTTCTTCAGCAGCAATACGCTCTTCTTCGAATTTTTTTAAGTTTCTTTCACGAAGTTTCTTAGCTTTGCTTCTCTTATCTTTAGCATCTTGCTTATTTGCATAAATATATAAAACAATCAATAAATATACACAAGCAATTGAAATGAGGATAATACCTAAAACAACGAACGAATTTAAAGAAATATTAGACCAACTTTTTAACCAGGTAAAGAATTTTTCTTGAAATTGATATAAAGGATAGAATGGATGAGATTTGAAGTTATCAGACATATTGGAAATAAATGTACCAAGTACTAAAGAAACAATACCTGCAACACCGACTATTCCGCCTAGTGTAATCCAGATTATTTCAGCAATCTTTTGATTTAATTCCTTTTTTTGTTGAGCACTTCTTATTTTTTTGCTTTTATTAGCCATAGTATCAACCTTACAAATTATTGAACATTTCTTTTAGCAGCTTCTTCTCTTTCAAAAACCACTAATTTGTCCCATAATTTTTGATATCTTGTTCTCCATTCAGGTTCATTTTTTCCAATTTCAACTTGCCATAATTTTCTAGCTTCAACAATTTGATCTCTAATTGTTGTTCCATTTTCTTCTGCTTTCTTAGATCCTTCCATATATTGAAGCATTAAGAAGGAAGCATCATAAGCTTTCTTGAATCCTTCGTCTTCTTGATTTGCATGTTCATTTTCAAATTTTAAGAATCCAACAACTCTCTTTAAATCATTTAAAATAAAGTTAGTAGCAGGTCCTGGTTCACCTTTTGCTTCTTGCATAGCTTTATTGAAATCTAAGAATAATGCATGGATTTGATCAACTAAGTTAATGCAAAGTAATGAACGGAAGAATTTTTCATCATATTGTAAGAAAACATCTAATTCTTCTTCATATGTATTATCGTTTTTAGATTGATTGATAAATCCTTTCATTACGTCTTGTAATGTCTCATGAAGACCAACAATAAAATCTAACATTTTTAATGTTTGTCCTTTATCAGAAACTACCTTATCTCCATCAATAGATACGATTGTTGATTCATCACCGTATACTGCATCGACAAAGTCATTTAAGTTATTTCTAATATTTTTTCCTACATCACCATTTTGAGATAAAAATCTAGATAGAGGTGCATTTTCCACTAATCCATGTTCAATGAATTGTTTTCTTTGCTTATAGACATTTAAGTCATATGATTCTTTATTTTGAATATATTCAAGAGCATCTCTAATCATTAATGCAACTTGATAAATACCCATTACAAATCTTGTTGTTTGGTTCATAAATTTTTCTCCTTTTCATTTAGATATTTTTCCATATCGCTTACTGAATCAACTTCATATTTTGCTTCTTTTTTTATAGCATCAGGGGCATTGCTCATCACATAACTGTTTTCATAATATTCCTTGAACAAAGAAACATCATTTCCTGAGTCTCCTACTACCGCGATTTCATCGTCTTTGACTCCCATATTTTCAGTCAAAAGTTTCAATGAGCTAGCTTTAGTAGTACCTTTTGCCATAATTTCGACTGCTGTGTTTGACCAAGCAGCTTCCGAGATATCGCCAAAATCCTTTATAAAATCATCTGTCGCTTTTTGTGCAATCACACGGCTTCTCTTTCTGATTCCATAACAAGGCATAATTTTGATAATATGACTGTTTTCATCATCGAGCATAGCTTCAAGTTTCTTTTCTCCAAAAGTATACTTCTCACGATAAGCAAATTGTGTACTTAGTCCAATCGCTGCAAATATACGATACAACCAATTACAATTACTATGTTGCAAATACATCTTACCATCTGAAGTAAAGAACATCCAAATCAAAATTTTCTTGTCGCCCTTTTTGGCATAGTAAATTTTTTTCGCGGTGTCATGACTAATGCAGTTTTCTTTAATTATTTGACCGTCTTCAATAACGATACCACCATTGCAACCAATCAGATTCAATTTTGAACCGATCTTTCTTGCTACTTTTCCAGAAACATTTTGATTTCTTCCTGTAACTAAAATAACTTTCTTACCTTCATTTACAAATTTACGTAAGAATCTTTTGTTTTTACCTGAAATTAATGAAATCTTTCTTTTTGGATAAAAAAGGGTACCATCTAAATCGGTAGCCAATACTTTAATCATTCATATCACCACATAAGATTATATATCAAACAAATCTATTATTCTATTACAAAGTAATAAATATTAAAAAATTATAAACAAAATTTATCACATTTTGTCACTTTTAAAGACAATATAAAAAAAACCTCTCCAAAGAGAGGTAGGTATTTTCTAACGTTTACCTTGGATAACGCCATATCCTCCATCATCACGACGGTATAGAACAGATACAACATTATCTTCTTTATCAAGATATAAGAAGAAATTGTGACCTAAGTTTTCCATTCTTGTTACGGCTTCATCTAGATCCATTGGTTCAAGATAAATTTCTTTTACTCTGACGATTTCATCGCTTTCATCATCTTCTTCATTTTGAATATTATCAAATGCAATTGCTTCACCTAAACTTTCTTTGTGTCTTCTATCTAGTTTAGTTTTTAATTTTCTCATTTGGCCTTCTAATTTATCGACTGCCAAATCAATTGCGGCATATAAATCATCCTCTGAAACTTCAACACGGAAGTCCATCATTTTTGTGAAAATTGTAATTTCGATTTTTTGTTTTGTTTTATAAGTTCTAATTAATACATTCGCGGTAATGTCTTCATTGATAATGAAATACTTATCCATCCTTCTTAATTTTTCTTCAATCGCTGTTTTGATTGAATCGGTAACCGCTACATTTTTTCCAACAATTTTACATTTCATATTTTTATCTCCCTCATAGATAGGATAAAACTATCTATTTTCTGTAGATTTCTTCATCTACAAATATATTATAACTCATAAAAAAGTTAAAATGTAGTCTAGCAAGTTTCATATTTATATGTTACTATATTATTGATGGGGTCAAATATCTATATTTACCTCTTTTTTTATTGTCCTAAGAAAAAGAAAAAGTCATTCTTAATAAGAATGACTTAACATCTATTTTTTTCTTTTTTTTTGATACTCTATTTTATTGATTTTATGGAGGAATAATTCTTTGGAATCAACTCCAGAAATAACTTTAATTAAATCGTAATCCATACCCATTTCAAATAGAGCATTTGCTACTTCGAATTGTTCTTTTTTCTTTGATGTTTTCATATTGCTTACCTCAATTAAGAGTATGAGCAAGATAAAAACAATTATTCAAATTATTTAGAAATTGTTTTGAGTGCTTTTGCAATTTGATCAGGACATGAGGTAGGTTTAAAGCCACATGTAATGCCTTCAAGGCGAGCGATAACTTCGTCAATATCCATTCCCTTAACAAGAGAACCAATTCCCTTCAAATTGCCATTGCATCCTCCTACAACAGTAAGAGAGACAACTTTTCCATCTTCATAATCTATGTCAAATTGGCGTGAACAAACACCTGTAGGTTTATATGTTAAATGTTCCATTTTCTCTTCCTCCTATTTAAATATTTGTTTTTGATACATCATTCTTTTTCCATTCTTTTGTCCATAAAAATTCGTGGAATCAATCATTTTAGATAAATTCTTCTTCACATTTTTTCCTTTATACGAATCCATCACTACTTCTTCCCATTTTGGAAAATCTTCTAGCGATTCTTCGAATAATTCAGGAAAAGATTTATTTGATTCCTCAAAAGTAACAGGATGATGCCATTCTTGATGAGTTAAATTTAAATAATCTTTCGCTTCGTTTTTGAATAGTTTTTTAGGCATAATCAAACTTCCGAAAGTTGTATTCTTTAAAAATAATGAATAAATAAGTTCTCGTGGAGCAATTTGCGTTCTTTTGATTAAAGAGCGATAACCTTTAATACAATCAGCGTATGTTTTTATTTTAATTGTTGATGAAGGATAACTATGTTTAAATGCTTCATAAACAATTTCCGAGACAAACTTTAAGCGTTCGTCAGATATTGCTAAGCCATCAATTTGTCGATTATCTTTAACGCTATATGAAAGATGATTTCTCAATGCATAATCAATAAAAGTTTCATATCTCATTCTTCTATTCTTATCTATCACAGTAAGAGAGCCATCATCCGCAAATCCAGTTCGATAAAAAATAAAAGGATTAACATTTCTTGAAAAACTATAATTTGCAAAGAGACCTAATAGAAAACTATATGCAACATTCTTCTTTTTTGCATCTGTATAAGTGGAAATTAATTCCTCAAATCCAAGAAGAAATTCTTCATAAAGTTCTTCTTGAATCTTATAAGCAAAATTATCTAAAGTAAATTGAAAATTATTATCAAACAAGAAAGGATGCTCTAAAAAATTAAAAACATCAACACCTTGATTGCCAAGAAGAAAGACATCAAAATTACCATTTAAAAAATCACATTTCATAACGCTACGACTAAATAATTTTTTTGCAAATATCTCGTGCGTTACTAATCCAGGCATTTTATTTTACAATTTCTCCAAATACTACACCAGACAAAGCACCAGCATTAGCTTCATCTGTATCGACGTGCATTGCTAAAGCATATGTAGGAGATACTCTAACTACTGTATCACCAAAGATGATTGCTCTTCCTGTTTCATTAACAACTTTAACATTAACAATTTCACCATTTGTTACGCCGAATGTTTCTGCATCAGCAGGTGTCATATGAACATGACGTTTAGCCACGATTACTCCTTCTTGCAAAGTTACTTCTTTTCCATTATCTGGATTACGTAAAATACATGGAGCGGATTCTTTAACATCTCCTGATTCTCTTAATGGAGCAACAACACCGATATTTCTTGCATCTGAATATGATAATTCAACTTGGTTTTCTTTTCTAACTGGGCCAAGGATCGATGCTTTTAAAACACCTTTTGGTCCGACTATTTCAAGTTTTTCTCCTGAAGCAAATTGACCAGGTTGAGATAACATTTTTCTTACTGTCAATTCAGCACCTTCACCGAATAGTGCTTCTAATGTTTCTTTTGTCACGTGAATATGACGTGCGCTTGTTTCAATAATAAATTGAGCCATTTTAATTACTTCTCCTTCTAGTATTAAAAATACTATTTTTAACAAAATCATTTTACCCTTTGTTCAATGGATAATCAAGGAAAGAAAAAAGAAAAGACAATTACCATAAAAATTAAAGAAAAATAAAAAGATATTTCACATAATATCACTTTGTAAAATACCTTTTTGATAATATTGAAATTACTCCTTCAATCACCGAGACGAACACCACTACGACAATTAAAACCGCTAAAAGCATAGTGCAATTATATTCCGTTTTTAATAAATAAATGTATTTACCAATACTTTTAGGTGTTTGACAAATATATTCCCCCATCATCATAACTTTTATCGATAATCCTATAGTTTGAAAAAAAGTCATAGCGACATAAGGAAAAATAAGAGGAAAATATACTCTAGTAAATTTTTTATACATCGGGCAAGAAGTTATTCTCAATTCATTGATGATTTCAATAGGAATATTTTTTATCGCATTGATCAATCCTTCTATAAATACAGGAGTTATGAAAAGATAAGTTATAACAAATGGTGCAATCTTTGATCCGACAATAATAAATAAATATACCGATAATATAGCCATTGGTGCAGTCTTCATAATCAATATAAGGGGTTTGAAAAAATGAAAGCTTGCTTCACATAATACATAGAAAAACGAAACTATAACCGCGCTAATAAAAGACAATAAGATGGTAAAAAGAATGCGAAGAAAAGAATATCCGAAATAACTCATCTTTTCGCCTGATGTAATAATTTTTCCAATTCCTTTCATGATTTCACCCCAAGAAGGATAAAACCAAGCATCATTTTGAATAGTGGAAAACAACCAGTAAAAAATAACAATTAATAAAATAGAACTTAATGAAAACAAAAACTTAGAAAGTGAAATAGAAGTTTTCATCTGGTAAATTTCCTCCATAACCAGCTGATAATCCTAAAGAATTCATTTGATTAAAATATGAATCAACTGCTGCTTTTTGATTATCACTAAATCCATAATGGCAGTTAGGGATAGAGGATGTCAATACTTCTTCGCCAAGAGTAGCAAATGCTTCATTAATGTCACATGCTGCTTGGGCTGCTTGAGAAGGATTTTCCATAGTTTGAAGAACAGCATTCTTCATCGCTTGTAAAGTATTTGTTAAAGATGAAGCTTTATCTTTATGGACAAAGATACCAGCTTGAGGATATGATTTAACTCCAAAAGCTTTGTTCCATTCTTCTTGTAAATCGATTGTATAAACTGTCTTATTTGACTTGATTTTTGATAGAGCAGGTTCAGCAGAAACAATAACCTTAGAAGTTCCGGCGATAAGTTGAGTGTTTGCGGTAGAAACATCATCAACATATTCAATATCAATATCGATATCGTAATATGTTTCTAAAGATCTTAATACGATATCAGGTGTAGAATTAGCGCCATAACATGTAACTTTAACTCCATCAAGATCTTGGAAAGTAGTTAATGGTTCTAAAGAAGCAATGTAGGTATTGCCCCATACAAATGTTTCATATAATTGATAAGTCGCATTGGTATTATAGAATTTTGCTCCTAGATTTACAGGTGCAACTACAATATCATAGGAAGCGTTCTTTAAAGCCGCTACTAAAGGGTCAGAGCCATTTACTATTTCGCAATTATCTCTATTATCCTTGATAAAAGTTGCTACACCTAAAGAAGGTGTGCCGTATGGCATAATTGCATTAAAAGTTTCTTTAACTGCTTCAGATGATGAAGATGTCGTAACATTTTCACTTGAAGATGCTTCTACTGATGAACTTGTTTGATTAGCTCCACATCCAACGATTAAGAAGGAAGAAGCTAATAATAATAAAATATTTAATTTTTTCATATGAATAACCTCGTTTCAACGTAGATATTATACAAATAATAATTTACTATATGTGTGATATTTGTTACACTTATATAAGAAAAGAGAAAAAAATTATGCTAGAACTATTAACAGAAGATCAATTAAGCTTATTTACTAAAGAAGAATATCGTCCAGGAGAATATATTGCTCGCGAATTAGATCGTTGTGAAAAGATTTTTTTTATTCAAAAAGGTGAAATATCTATATCATCTTATTCCCTTGATGGAAAAGAAATAGTAATGAATTATCTTACTAAAGGTACCTTATTTGGCAATGTTCTTTCTTTTACAAAATCCCCTTATTTATTAGGAGATATTATCTGCAAAAAAGAATGTCAAATTCTCGTTATTGCTAAATCATCACTTCTTCAAATATTATCCGAGAATAAAATGTTTTTAAATGCTTATTTAGAATATATTTGTGAAGAAACTATAAAAATTAAAAAACAAGCCAAACTTTTTTCCTATAAAAAAATAGAAGAACGAATCATGTACTATTTACATACTTTATCACTCGACAATAAAAGCAACACTATCAACATTAAGTCAGTCACTAATCTAGCTTATATTTTATGTCTTCCTCGAGAAAGCGTATCGCGTTCATTAACGCAGCTAATCTTAGAGGGATATATCGCTAAAAACAATAATGAGATTACTATTCTATAACACAAAAACAGTGTTATTTTTCTATAATTTAACAAAGAGAAAAATGTACTTGAATTATATATTTTTTCGTGTTTCAATTATTAGAGGATGAGAAATTATTTTTTATAAAAAAATAGGCTTTTTTTTAGTTTTTCGCTTTTCATCCAATAAAGGAAGGGAGGAAATATATGTTATTTGGAAAACATGTAAATAAATTTTACAAAAAATACTTCTTTCACTTTTTCTTTGGTATTCTAACTTTAATCGCGGTAGATTACATCCAACTTTTTATTCCCGAATTAATAGGTAAAGTAGTTGATGGAGTTAATACAGGAACTATCACTTTTAATAGCCTTGATTTACTGATCGAAAATGTCTTATGGATTCTACTTGTTGGTGTCGGTATGTTCTTAGGAAGATTCTTATGAATCTTCCTA
>JBJFEV010000063.1:0-9307 GCA_051891155.1 Bacilli bacterium | reverse complement strand
TATTAATAAAATTAAAAGAATTTGCGCTTGATTGGGGAAAAGCTTTAGGAATTATCGCAACATTCTTTTTAGTGATTGGTTTAGGTATAGGAATTTCAAAAATTATAAAGCCTCCACTTAGTGAAGCAAAATCTTTAGAATTGAAAGAATTAATATTACGGGCAAATCACGAAGAACTTGATAATCAATTAGTTTTATTACCGGAAAAAGGTATGGTAGAAAGAAGCTATGATAAATCAAAATATGGATTTCAGGGAGAATATTTATCAACCAAACAAAAGAACATGGTGGATAATTTGGGATATATGTTTGTTACAGCAGGCATCTACTTAGATGAACAAAATGAAAAATATAGATATTTTTCTAAAACGGATTCCTTCGAAAAGCTAGAAGATGCTAATTTGAATTATCATACTTATCCTTCTTTTAAAATTGGAGATAATGAAAGGGTTACTTCTTATTCTATTAATAAAACAAAAGGAACAATGTTTGTTTCGGTTGAAGTTGGAGATTGTGCTGCGTTTTATACTTTGACGTTAATTGCTTTTACTGAAGGTGATGATGGTTATGTTAATCAACAATGTAAAACGTATAATGATTTTATAAATGCAGAAAATGTATATTTTTATGAATATGAAAATGTTAGTTCATTAGTAACATATGAATATTTTGATATAGATCGTTTTATCTAATAAATAAAAAAGAACAGCAAGTTGAAATTTCTTCACTCACTGTTCTTTTTTTGTTGAAATAAATAATTATTATTTATTATTTAGCCTGACTGTTTTCCATTTTACTTGCGGTAGTTCTTACATCGATAACACCAGGAACTTCTTCTTTTAGAATGATTCCAATACCAGCGTCTAATGTTTCGTTGATCATTGAACAACCATCGCATGCACCAATTAAAGAAACATAAACAATGCCATCTTCAAACGAATCGAATACTACATCTCCTCCATCTCTTTGCAAAAATGGACGGATTTTATCAAGCGTCATATTTATTTGATCTTCAATGCTCATAGTTAATACTCCTTTGCACGTGATTTATTATATCACATTATTATATTATTTAATAAAAAAATAAAAAGATAATAAAAAATATTTTTGAATATAATTTGAAGAAAAATAAATCTCTTTTTTTAGAAATTGTTTTGTATATTTATCTTGCTTTAATTCAGTGTTTTTACAAAGCTATGTGTAAAAATATATTTGTTTTAAAACAAAAATTTTATTTTTGGAATGAAAAAATGTATTGTTTTGTCATAAAAATTATATATTTTTAGCTTGATAATAAAAAATGGTAAAAAATGTGTATTTATATACACAATCCTTACAAGATGTGATATAATATGTTTATTAGTAGAACGGAGGCAATATATGGATACGTTATTTGCAGTAGGAAATGATATACGTAATTGTAGAATGGAAGCGGGACTGTCACAAGAACAATTGTCTTTATTGAGTGGTATAGAAAGAGCACAATTATCAAAAATTGAGAAAGGAATCGTAAATGGTGTGACTTATAATACCATTTATAAGATTTATAATGCATTAGGAATGAAAATTGTAGCTGTTAAAGAAAAAACAATAAAAATAGATGTTCACCCATTTGTTAAATGGGCTGGTGGAAAAACACAATTACTTGAAACAATAGAATCCCACTTACCAAAATCGTTTAATAAATATTTTGAGCCTTTTATTGGCGGAGGAGCTTTATTCTTTAAATTGCAACCTGAAATATCATTTATTAATGATTCCAATGAAGAACTTATGTGCGTTTATAAATGTTTGAAAAACGATGAATTATTTGATTTATTGAAAAAAGAGCTGATGATACATGAAGAAAATCATTCAGAAGAATATTATTATCGTATAAGGGAGATGGATAGGTTAGATGAATTTATGAATCAACCAATTTATAAAAGAGCTGGAAGAATGATATATCTGAATAAATCATGTTTTAATGGACTATATAGAGTAAACTCAAAAGGTTATTTTAATGTTCCTTCAGGCAAGAAAAAAAAGGTTATTTGTTTTGATAAAAAGAATTTTGATAATCTTAATCTATTTTTCAAAAATAGAAAAATAGAAATTACTAATATTGATTTTGAAGAAGCTGTAAAAAAAGCAGAGAAGGGTGATTTCGTATATTTTGACCCTCCATATGATACTTGGGAAGATAAGACTAGTTTTACTTCTTATGATAAAAACTTGTTTGGAAAAGAGGAACAAAAAAGGCTTGCGAAAGTATATAAAGAATTATCTGACAAAGGAGTTTATGTCATGTTAAGTAATCATAATACAAAGTACATTAATGATTTATATAAAGATTTTCACATTACAGTGGTCCCCGCGAAAAGAATGATTAATTCAAAATCGGATGGACGAGGTGAAGTAGAAGAAGTAATTATTACTAATTATGAATAAAAGGAGGAAGGTTATGTTTTTTGAAAAAGATATTGGTGAATTATCAAAATTATTTGTTAATAATATTTTGGAAACAAATAGAAGTTTTGATGAATATGTTGATTGGAATAATGCAAATAAGAATAATTTTGAACAATTTGATGTTGAATTGAATGCAATGAATTGTCTTATTAAGAATGCTTCTAAAGAACAGTTTATGAAATTATTCAATAAAATTCCTACTATTGTAGCGACATTCCCATTATTGATTGCTGTTGCAAAAAATGATCGCAATAGTCTATTGCGAGGAAAAAATCAACTTGTTATAGTGGATAAAGAAAATACAAATTATTTAAGATATAATTTAAGTATTCAATACTTACAAAGTGAAGAAGCTAAAAATCAGGGTGAAGTATACTATAATTTTTTCTTCAAATCTGGATTGCAAAATCTATTTGAAAATATGCTGGAAAAAAGTATCATAGATTATGTTATTGGTGTATTAGTTGGATTAGATTCTAATGGTAGAAAAAATAGAAGTGGGAAAGCTTTTGAATTACTTTGTGAACATATTGTTGATGAAATTGCAAATAAATACGGATTGAATGTGATTACACAAAAACAATTCAAAGTTCTTAATCAATTTGGATTCAATGTTTCTAATGATATTAAGGATAGAAAAGCAGATTTTATTTTGGTTAAGGATAATAAGGCGTTAAATATTGAAGTTGATTATTTTGCTGGCGGCGGTTCTAAGCCCGAAGAAATTATAGATAGTTACATTAATCGCCAAAATGACCTAAAATCAAATGGAATTGGATTTGTTTTAATTACTGATGGTAATTGTTGGTCAAATAAAGATAAGAACCAACTCCAAAAAGGCTTTAGACATTTGAATTGTTTGCTAAATTTTTACTTAGCTAAAGAAGGGATGCTAGAAGAAGCTATTAAAAATCATTTTAATTTCTAAATGGAGCCAATTATGAATACTAACAAGATAATAATACAAAATGATACTTTTATTTTGTATAAGGATGATTGCATTAAAAGATTGAAGAAAATTGAACCTAAATCAGTCAATATGATTTTTGCAGACCCTCCTTATTTCTTATCTAGTGGTGGAGTTTCTTGCCACTCAGGAAAGCAAGTATCAGTAAATAAAGCTGAATGGGATAAGTCTATTACTATTAATGAAAAAATTAAGTTTAATAGAAAATGGATTAGATTATGTAGAGAAGTACTGAAAGATGATGGAACTATTTGGATAAGCGGAACATTTCACAACATTTATGTAATTGGTATGGCTTTGGAATTAGAAGGATTTTCAATCATAAATAATATTACTTGGCAAAAACCCAATCCTTCTCCTAATTTAGCATGTAGGTGTTTTACTAATTCTACAGAAACAATTTTGTGGGCTAGAAAACAATTAACACCAACGAAAAAAGGAAAACATGTGTTCAATTATTCTTTGATGAAGGAAATTAATGGTGGTAAACAAATGAAGGATGTTTGGTTAATTCCTTTAGTAACTAGGGAAGAAAAAAAATTTGGTAAACATCCGACTCAAAAACCATTGGCATTATTGGAAAGGATTATTTTGGCCTCAACTAAAGAAGGAGATTTAGTATTGGATCCTTTTAACGGAAGTGGAACCACTGGGATTGCTTGTGTAAAACTAAATAGAAGGTATTTTGGTATTGATAAAGAATTGGAATATTGCGAATTAACAAAACATAGGTATTTAAATTTATTAGAAAAAAAATAGATGTCCAATGAATATTTAAAAAATTCTCTATTATTTTTAGGAAATATTAATATTCCTGATAAATAAATATATAGAGGATTTTTTTATGATATATAATGATGATTGTATTAGTGTAATGAAAAAACTGCCAGGATGTAAAGTTGATATGATATTTGCAGATCCACCATATTTTTTATCAAATGGAGGTGTATCCATTCATAGTGGGAAAGTAGTATCAGTTGATAAAGGTGAGTGGGATAAAGCTTGTAATTATGATAACATAAGTGCTTTTAATTATGAGTGGCTTAATGAATGTTATAAATTATTAAAATATGGAGGAACAATTTGGGTAAGTGGTACACAACATAATATTTTTGATGTGCATGAGCAAATGAAAAAGATTGGATTTAAAATAATTAATATTATTATATGGCATAAGATTGATCCACCACCTCTAATTTATAAAAATAAATTCAAGTTTTCATATGAGTTTATTATATGGGCTAGCAAAAGCAAAAATAAAACATTTAATTATGATTTGATGTATAAAGTTGGTAATGAAGAAATGCATGATGTCTGGAATTTGCCAGCTGTTCAAATGAGTGAGAAAAAATTTGGATATCATCCTACTCAGAAACCAGAAAGTTTATTAGAACGAATTATTTTGTCTTCTACAAATGAAAAGGATGTGATATTAGATCCCTTTATGGGATCAGGAACCACTGGATATGTAGCAAAAAAATTGAATAGATATTTTGTTGGAATAGAGAAAGATAATAACTATTTTGAAATTGCTAAAAATAGAATCTCAAGCATATGATATATTTCTTAATAAAAATTAATATATATTATGATTAAAAATTCTTTTTTATATCTTGCCAGTTCGCATTATCTAAGATTTCAGCGCTATTCCCAATGAATATATTTTTCACATCTTCATCATTTTGTAGTTGATACATAAACCAAGCCGTCATATACCCATCAGCCATAGTTAACATATCGCCATGATCTGCACCTACTCTTCTAGCCATAATTTTTTTCACGTCATCACTGATTGCATCATAATTTTCTTGCAAAGAGAATAAAGGAGCAATACCGACATTGTTACTTCCTTCTTTTCCATCTCCAGCATCATTTTTTAATGTGCCGGCGACCATAAAGTAAGGTATATCAATTTTTGATACATCATAAGGCCAATTTAAAGCTTCACTTAATGCTATATGAGTAGCACTAGCGGTATACATAGTTTTATATAAATGACCATTTCCTTGATTGGTGACCGCATTAATTGTTCCCACTCCACCTTGCGAATGACCGGCAATACCTATATTTTCGCTATCCACTTTATTATTAAAAATACTAGTTTTATCGATATTTAAAGAAAGAATGTAATCTAAGCTTTCTGAAGAAGAATAGCCATCCCATGAGCTTTCATCTTCATTTCCTATAACGATGAAGCCAAAGGAAGCTAGATGGTCAAAAACCGCCTCATATTTTGAGGCTTTTACGCCAGTACCATTAGCCATAACTACAAGGGGATATGATTTCTCTGTTTTTTCCATTTCAGTAGGATACCATATTTTATATTTGCCAATCTTCTTTTCATCAGCCTTAAATTCAATATATGAAACTTCGTAACTTCCTTTATTAATATATTTTTGTTCTAAGGCTTTTTCAGTTTTGACATCTTGAAAATAATTGCTTTTTACGGCAGGTTGTTTTGATAACCATATGAATAAAAATACGATGCAGAGTATAATTACAATTACTATAATACCTAGGATTTTTAAAAATTTTTTCATTGTTTTCTTGCTTTTCTCTAAGTTTGACTTTGAAATATTTTTAGTATAAAATAGGAACACTTGTTCCTAAACAATTATAAGTGATACGAAATAAATTTCGACATATTTCTTGCCCTTCATCTTTTAGCGGAACAAAAAAAGGAGATTTGTATTTTTATGAGAAAGAAAAATGCATCAAGTCAATTTATCAAGTTATGTTTTTGCCAAGCATTAATAAAGTTGATGAAAAGCCAAAAATATAACGATATTTCTATTTCATCAATATGTGAAAATGCTGGATTTGGAAGAACTACATATTATCGTTACTTCGGTAATAATAAAGATGACTTGATTCTATATATTTCAAATGTGTATTGGACAGAATTTAAAGAAAAAAATAAAGAAGAAGCCATGAATAATGATGGAAAGCTTCTTTTAAAGCATATTTATAATCATAAAAACTTTTTTCTTCTTTTAGTTAAACAAGATTTACTCGCATTGATGTTTAAAATTTTTTTCCAAGAATATAAAAGAAAAGATGATGAAAATGAGTCGTTAACATATGGAAAAGCCTTTTTCGCGGGAGGATACTTTGGCATTATTTATCAATGGCTCTTAAATGATTGTAAAGATTCACCAGATGAGATAGAAAGAAAATTTTATGATGGATTTTTGTTTATGGCTAAACAAAAAGAAAGCAAATAAGCTTTCTTAATGGCAAAATAAATTTTTAGCCATTACTTATTTGGAAAATTTTATTTCTTTTTTTATAAAAAAATATCATTACCCATATAGAAAAAATTAGTATTGCTCCTTGCGTGGTTAATAAAATTGCTCGAGAACTTTTGGTCATAATTCCAGAAGTGGAGAACATGATCAATCTATATTCCATCATCATTATTGTATAGAATGCTACGATTAAGTTTAAAAAGGAAACTATATTCTTTCTTCCATATTTATTTTTGTATTTTCGTTGAGAGCGTAATGCGATTATTAACTTTGTGATACCATAAGCACCATAAACATAAGCGAAGTAATCAAATACATACTCCTTTATTAGAATGGTCCATGTAAAGCAAGCTGTCATAGGTATTAACAATAATAATACAGATAAAGAAGCAACTAGATAAGGATTTATTTTTATAGATTTCTTTTCAATTAATAATTGGATAATTTTGAAAATGAATACTAAAAAAGCAAATATACAATAACTGAAAATTATCTTGTCATATTTTACAATTATTCTGAATAGATGCAAGCAAGCAACTAATAAAGAAGCTAAAAGGGAAAAGAAGGTAGATAAATCGTATTTCTCCCATAAATATTTAATCTTTTTTTTCATATATTTATTATTTATATTCTTGTTTCCTTACTATTAATAAACAAATAAATGTGGAAATAGCAAAATAAATAAGAGCAATTAAGATTGCATTTATATATAAATGATTGAACGTATAGCTTGATGTTTGATATGCTCCACAGTTACTTTTAAGTAGCATATTTGATACTACCATATATAGGATTCTCGATAAAAAAGCCATAAATTGGTTATTTGATGCAGCAAGAGGAAAAACATATGAAACAGCGCCCAGTATTATTGAAATTAATACTACAAAAACAAATCCGGCTTTCATATTTTTACAAATGACAACAATACTTGTTACGCAAATGGAAAAGGAGATTATGATCAAAATTTGACATAACAATTTTGGTAAAAAATGGGCGCTAATTAAATGATCACAAAAGATAAAACCAAAAATGAAAGAACTTAATATGCTTGTAATAATGAACGATAAGGATATAACTACAGTATCTAGAAAGAACACCATTGCAACTTTATTTTTTCTTTCGCCGTAACATATTTTATTTCTTATAGTATTATTTTGATATTCTCGTCCAATAAAAGATGATACTTGTATTCCGATTATTACGCAAATGATATCTGCACTTAAACCTTGAAAAACAAAGGAATCCAGCCCCATTTTATTAGTACCTATACTATTTGTAACTATGCAAGTAAGAAATGGTAATAAGGATGTTAAAATCAGCAATAAATAAAATAATTTATCTTTAAATAAATGGAACATATCCGCTTTAAAAATTCTCATATTCCTCATCTCCAATCAATTTCATAAAATAACTTTCTAAATCTGTCGTTTTGACTTCGTGCTTAAAAAGATAGATATTATCTTCTTTAAATTGTTCGCATACTTTCATCAAATCAATATCGGAATTAACTAATAATCTTTTTTCTTTTTTTATTGCTTCATACCCCAACTTTTTTAAAGAATAGATAGCTTTTTGATTGTTATTAGTCTCTAAATAACATCTATTAGTGGTCTCTTTTTTGATTTCTTCAATTGTTGTTTCTTTAAGGATAGAACCGTGATCAATAAAACCAAACCTAGTAGCAAAAAGAGATAATTCACTTAAAATATGTGAAGAAATTAAAATTGTTATTTCTTTTTCATCATTCATTTTTACTAGTAATTCTCTTATTTGTTTTATCCCTTCTGGATCTAATCCATTAATTGGCTCATCTAGCAACATTAATTTGGGCTCGTTGACTAAACACATTGCTATACCTAATCTTTGTCTCATCCCTAATGAAAAGTCTTTTACTTTTTTACTACCTGTGTTTTCTAATCCGACAAATTTTAGTAATTCATAGATGACTGAAGTATCTTTATCTGTTATTAAGCATTGCATTTTCATATTATCCATCGCGGATAGTTCAGGATAAATACTTGGCGATTCCACTATGGAACATATCTTTCTTCTTTGAGTGATATATGATTTGTTTTTATTAGAAATTCCAAATAATGATATTTCGCCTTTATCTATTTCAATAAGTCCAGATATCATGCGAATTAAGGTTGTTTTTCCGGCTCCATTTTTTCCAATAAAGCCGTATATATCACCTTTATTAATGGTCATGGATATATTATTTAATATAATGTTTTTGTTGTATGATTTTGTAACGTTTTTAATTTCTAAAACTCTTTCCATATTTATTCCTCAATTCCTGATTAAGTTATATATTATTTAATAAAAAAAGCACTCAATTAACTATTGAGCGCTGCGATAATAACTAAATAAATAATTGAAAACATCATTTTTTTAAAAATACCCATAGAAGGATTAAAAATATTTGACCAAACATGGCGTAAAAGAAGACCATATATAATGTATTAGTACCATTATCAAATTGATAAAAAATACAATTTGCAAAATCCCATATTAATAGCGAAGCTGTTAATAATTGCAGTTTTTTGTTTTTAAAGAATATGGATAGAACTAAAGAAATAATTAATATAGTGTAAATATCATAATGGAATTGTCGGAAATCATCGGTAGAAAATGTAGGTTT
>JBJFEV010000062.1:0-9339 GCA_051891155.1 Bacilli bacterium | reverse complement strand
AAGGAGAACAGCTAATTAAAGATATACCTTCTGGACCAGTTCTATTAAGGTATAATTCAATGGCTCTAGGTTGGGGAAAAAGTATCAAAGGAAAAATAAATAACAAATACCCTAAAGGTTTACGAAAAAGATAAATAAAAAAAGATGCTTTTATGCATCTTTTTTAAATAAATTTGATACTTGCATTACAACCGTATTTCCAAGAACACAATATTTTCTCTTCGTTAATTGTGTACTCTTTTGGTGTATTTTTTTCATTAATTTGTTTTTCAGTTATACCGCTAAAGGTGATGGTTTGATCATTATTCCATCCTTCAAAAATTCTATTTCCCATATATGAGAAAGTTGAAGGTAATCCGATCGATAGGGATTTTAGATTAATACAATCCTTAAAAGCTAAATCGCTGATTGAGGTAATATTTGAATTCAATTTTACTGAACGTAATGAAGTGCAGCCTTGAAATAAACTTTGCTCTATTTTTGTAATATTCGCAGGAAAAGAAAAACTTATCAAAGAAGTACAATTTGCAAAAGCAGAAGAATATACACTGGTTACTGATTGAGGAACAATAATGCTTTTTAACGAACTACATCCATTGAAGACGCTTGATTCTATGGTAATAAGAGAATCAGGCAATGTTATACTTTCTAAATTTTTGCAATTTCTAAAAGCATAACTCTTGATAGTTTTAATTGTATATGGAATCTTTATACTCTTTGAAGCCGCATCTTCAAAACAAGAAGAAGTTAAAGTATCATTCTCAAATGAACAGTAAGAAGCATCGATATCAGCGGGTACTTCTTTAAAAGCATAAGATCCGATACTTTCCAAAGAAGAAGGTAATTTAATATCAGAAGTAAGAGATGTACATCCTTTAAACACATTGTTATTGATTCTCTTCAATTTTATCGATAAAGAAAAATCAACTTTAACAATATCCGTCTTTCCTTCAAATAGCGAATTAGCTAAAACTATTGTATTTTCTGGAATTACAATTTCACTTGCACTTCCTTTATATTCATAAGCAATTGAATCATTGATATAAACAATATCATTAATAGTAAGTAAGTTATTTTCCGCTTTCGTTCCTTTTAAAATACTTTTTCCAATTGATACGACACTGGTAGGGATATCAATATTTTCAAGTGATGAACAATTTTCAAATGCACTATCACCAATCGTGGTAACACTAGAGGGAATATTAATAGTTTCTAAAGATTCACAGTTATAAAAAGCATAAGAAGATATAGTTAATAAAGCGGAATTCTTATTACTAATCTCCACCTCTTTTAATACTTTGCAAGAAGAAAAAGCACTAGTTCCAATCGTGGTGACACTAGAAGGAATACTGATTTTTTCAATATTAGAATTACTGAAGGAATTACCATAAAGATAAACTAATTTTTCTGGCAAAATCACTTCATATACATTTGGTTGAGAAAATGGTGTCGCATCAGTCGAAGTTGATATATAAAGCACCGGATATCCCCCAATATAAGAAGGGATTCGCAATTTATAGACGTTAGAAGAAGAATATAAAGAAGAATCAAAACCATATACTCTTGCATATGTTGTCGTCAAGTCATAACTATATATATTTGGCTTATCTTCTTCTTTCCAATAAGCATATATTTTAACAATTTCATCTTCTACTTTTATAGATCCAGTTAGTTTAGTGTCCGATTCAAAATTAGGAGAAGAAAACCAACCTCCAAAAGTATAGCCACTTCTTGTTGGAATATAACGTTCCATGGAAAAATCAATATATTTATCTCCATAAGGTGAATAAGCCACAAAAGTAGTAACTGAAACATCGATACTATCATAATTTCCTAGATGAGAAAGTGTTCCCCCGTTTGCACAAAAATAAACTCCACTTTCAGTTAAAACGTTTTGAGAATAAGAGGAATTAGTTACTTTTTTATTATCTTTAATACCTTTGGCCACTAAAAAAGAGCCACTTGATAAGACAAGAAAGCCAGAAGCTATTAAAGTAAGTAGTATTTTCTTTTCCATCCTTTCTCCTCCTAAAACAATTAAGTATACAAACATTTTTACACAAATGAACAAATATTTCAATAAATAGATAAGCTGTAAACTTGATATAGAGGCCTAGCAACTAGCATTAAAAATAGAAGAAAAAAACTTGCTTTATATTTTTCTAAAACAACTAAAAAATGTTTGCATTATAAATAAACTTTTGCTATTATCAATAAGTAAGCGTCACACGTTTAGTTAAGGAGGATGAAGAAAATGGCAAGAGTATGTCCAGTTACAGGAAAAGGACCAATCAGTGGAAATAACCGTTCCCACTCCTTAATAGCAACTCGTAGAAGATGGAATGTCAATTTACAACCAGTTAAAGTCAACATTAATGGACGTGTTGTAACAATGAAATTATCTGCACGCGCTATTAAGACTTTAAATAAACAAAGCAAAAAAGCTGCTTAATAAAAAAAACACACGATCAAACGATCGTGTTTTTATTTTATAAATGGTTCTATAATAACTAATACATATATTAATAAATATACTAATATATTAATCCATTCTAAAAATGCTAATATAAAAATCTTGCCTCTTGTATAAACTTCTTCCCCTTTTTTCTCTTCCTTCTTAAGCTTATACCAAGAAGAAATAAGAGGACTGAACATCGAAACTAAGATAGAAAAAGATATGAAAAAAGCCACTAAAACAAGCCATAGATGATTTATTGAATAATTTTTAATTGCTACAAAGCCTAAAGTTGTGTAACAAATAAAATTCATAACATAGAACAATGAAGTCAAAACTATATGTGACTTATAGGATTTCATATCCAACACAAACAATCCCAACAAGAAAATATTTGTAATAATTAATTCCACTCCTAAGCTTTTTCCAATAAAAGAATAATTATTAGAATAAAAGAAATTATATAAGCTCAATACACAAAGCATTCCTATTCCAATAGACAAAATTGTTCCTGAACATAGATTTAACTTCCATTCATCTACTTTTAATTCATAGGGAAATTCTTTTAGAATGGAGAAATTTCTTTTATTGCTACTTTTAAATAACAATAAACTACTGACGAAAGATAATATAATTATTATATATGAAATAATCCCTAAATATATTGTTGTCATAATTATTTTAAACTCTCTATTCTTTCCTTATATGATTCAGATTTTAATATATATGAACCTGCGACAAGAACATCAGCACCCTTTTGTGTGCATAAAGCTCCAGTTAAAGCATTGATTCCTCCATCAACTTCAATCATCAGATATGGATTTAATACTTTTAAAGCAAAGATATTTTCAATTTTTTCAAGTGCGGACATCATGAACGTTTGTCCACCTTTTCCTGGTTCAACCGACATAACAAGGACTAAATCAATATAAGGAATATATGATTTAATTTCTTTATAGGAAGTATTAGGATTGATTGATATTCCTACTTTACATCCTCTTTGATGAATATGATTTATCAAAGCAATCATATTTTCTTTTTCAACAGCTTCATAATGGAAAGTAATTAGATCAGCACCTGCATCGATATACTTATCCACTTGTTGTTCCACATTAATAATCATCAAATGAACATCAAAAAATGCTCTTGGTAATGCTTTTTTTAATTTGCTTAAAACAGTTGGAGAAAAAGATTTATTTTCCACAAAAAAGCCATCCATAACATCAAAGTGAATATAATCCGCTCCATCATTTAATAAAGAGGTACATGTAGGTATTAAATCTTCATCTTTTACTCCAAGAATTGAAGGTGCTACTTTTGTCATAATTAATGTTCCTTTCTAAATAATAATTCATTGCTTATTTGTACATAATTTTCATAAGTTTGTAATGGAATTAATCCTTCTTCCACAGCTTTTCTAACAGCGCAATCTTTTTCTTTTAGATGTAGACAATTAGTGAATTTACAAGATAAGAATTTATCACTAAAACCTGGAAAAAATTTAGCTAAATCATCTTTTATCAAAGGTAATTCTAAAGAAGAAAAACCTGGAGTATCTGCGATAAATCCATCTAAATATGGCAATAAAACTACTTCCTTTGTTTGATGCTTTCCTCTTCCAAGAGCGGTTGAATATTCTCCTATTTCTCTTTGATAATTTTCATCAATCAAATTGATTAAAGATGATTTTCCCACTCCAGTTTGCCCCATAAAAGCAATAGTTTTAGTTCTTATTTCATCCTTTATTTGGTCTAAGCCTTCTTTAGTTCTTTTAGAATATGGAATCACTTTAATTCCCAATTTACCATATTGCTCGCAAATTTTTTCACTATCACTTTTATCTTTTGCTAAATCGACTTTCGTTAATACAATAAGCGGTTCAATATTTTGAGTATTTAATAATGTTAGAAATTTATCCATTAACAAAGAAGAAAAAGTTGGATTCTCTAAGGACATAACCACAATACCTAAATCAATATTGGAAACATTAGGTCGAAATAAAGAATTCTTCCTTTCATATATATCCTCAATAATTCCCAATTCTTCATTAACCTCTACAAAATCACCAACTTGCAATTTCATATTCTTATGACGAAAAACGCCCCTTGGTTTACATAAGAGCGTTTTATCATTTACCATAACGTTATACACTCCACATATCGTGGAAACAACGCGACCCATCATAAAATTAATCTTTGTTCTTTCTTCCGAATATTTTTTGAAATATTGATACTTTTTTCATCAATTCAGGATTCTTTATTAAACGATCGATTTCTTTTTTCATCTCATCTGCTGATTTATAACGATCATCTGGATTCTTTGCACATGCTTTATTGATTATTCTTTCAATTTGAACTGGAATCTTACTATTTATTTTTCTAATTGAAGGCATTTTTTCTTTGATATGCTTTAAAGCAACAGAAACAGGAGATTCATCGTCAAAAGGTACTCTTCCAGTCAATAATTCAAAGAAGGTTATTCCCATGGCATAAATATCTGATTGAGGTGATGCTGCTTTTCCTTGAGAGATTTCTGGTGCCAAATAATGGACAGAACCTACAACAACATTACTTCTTGTTACGCGTGAAGATGCGTTTGAAAAAGTGGCAATACCAAAATCACCTAGTTTAACTGTTCCATCTTGAGTGATATATAAATTTTGTGGTTTTATATCACGATGAATGACATTATGTTGATTAGCGTGATAAATCGCTCCACATAATTGACTCATAATATCTAATGCTTCTGAAATTGAATATTTTCCACGAACGTTTAAGACATCTTTTAAAGTTTGTCCATGAATCAATTCATTGACCATATAAGGTCTACCTTCGAATGTACCTAAATTGATTACTCGGACAATATTAGGATGATTTAAGGAAGCGGCTGCTCGCGCTTCTCTTTCGAATCGAGTTATCGAAATAGGATTCTTCATTGTCTCTTCTCTAATGATTTTGATTGCCACTTCTTTTTTGGAAATCAAATCCTTAGCTAAATAAACAATAGCCATTCCTCCTTCACCTAATACCGATATTACTTTATAACGTTCATCGATTAAATCACCGATTTTCATTATTATCTATCCTCCATTAGTACGATAGCTATATTATCTTTTCCACCTTTTTTATTAGCTCTATTAATTAACAAATCAATTTTATCACTTGTAGAGATTGTTTCAATATTTAGTACTTCTTCAATCTCTCGATCAGATAACATATTATATAGTCCATCAGAGCATAATAAGATAGCATCATAAGCATTAGTGATTTCGGTTGTAGCTACTGATAGGCTTGGATATGTGCCTAGTGCGTTCATTAAAACATGACGTTTAGGATGTGTATCCATTTCTTCTTTTTTTATTTTTCCCGTTTTATAAAGGAATTGCACATATGTTTGATCTTCAGATACTTGGCAAAGTTGTCCATTAATCATAATATAGCAGCGAGAATCACCAACATTACATAATAAAGTTTTATCTTTACGAATTGCTACAAGGCATAAAGTAGTGCCCATATCTAGATATTCAAGTTTACTTGATCCTAATAGATTCACCTCTTTATTTGCTTTTTTTATAGTCTTAAGCAATGTTGTCTTCATTGAAGAATATGATAAAAACTTATCAGTATTTAACATTTTCTCAGAAATAATTTCCATTGCTAAATGCGATGCAGCATCTCCTCGACAATGACCACCCATTCCATCGAGAACCATCAAAAATAAATCACCTGATTTGTTTTCAACTATACATGCACTATCTTCATTATTAGGTCTAACTAGACCTGGATCTGTTTTTACGCTGTAAATCATACTCTTTTACTCCTCATTATGTTTCGCCCTTAATTGACCACATGCTGCGTCAATATCAGTTCCAAATTCTTTTCTAATAGTTGTATTCACTCCATGCTTGATACAATAATCCATAAAGGCATGTATCGTCGCTGAATCAGGTCGATCATATCCTTTTTCAACAACTGGATTACATGGAATTAAATTTACATATGCAAATGTCGGCTTAATTAATTCTATCAATTGTCTTGCATGTTCAATAGAATCATTAACCCCCTTTATCAAAATATATTCATAAGTAACTCGTCTACCCGCTAAAGAGATGTACTCTTTAATCGATGGAATTAATTCTTCTAAAGGATGAGCTTTATTAATCCTCATCAATTTAGTTCTTAATTCATTATTGGGAGCGTGCAAAGAAATAGCTAAATTAATTTGCAATCCTTCTTTACCATATTGAATAATCTTATCTGGTATACCACAAGTTGAAACAGTGATATGTCTTGCTCCAATCGCTAAAGCTTTTTGATCATTAATAATTCTAACAAAATCAATAACATTGTCGTAATTATCAAATGGTTCACCTGTTCCCATCACTACAACATGAGTCACTCTTTGTCCTTCTTTTTCCAAAAGGTCATTGAGCACTAGAACTTCACCGACCATTTCCTCTGGAAGAAGATTTCTTTTTTTCTTCAGTAATCCAGAAGCACAGAAAGAACACCCCATATTACATCCAACTTGTGATGAGACACAAGCAACATTGCCATAGTTGTATCTCATGAGCACAGTCTCAACTTTACTTTTGTCATTAAACTCGACAAGCAACTTTATCGTTCCATCACTAGCTTCTTGCTTTATATAAATACTTGGCTTTTCTAAACAATATTTACTCTTCAACACTTCTTTGAAAGATTTGGAAATATCGCTCATCTCATCAAATGAAGTAGCTTTCTTTTCATAAATCCAAGTAAACAATTGTTTAGCCCGATAAGTTTTTTGACCTTCTTGAACCATCAAATCCGCTAATTTATTCATCGTCAAACCATATAGATTAATCATAAGTCTTCCTCACTCTTCTTAATCATTTTAGCGTAATAAATACCATCGGTTTGATATTTGTAAGGGAAAATAATATTTTCTTCTTCAAGGAAAAAATCTTGATGATTAGTTAAGAACTCTTTAACTATTTTTCTTGATTCTTTATCGTTCAATGTAGGGACTGAATAAACAAATGTTCCTTCTTCTTTAACATATTTAGAAAATTCCTCAATATATTCTTTTTGAACTTTGATTAATTTATCCATATCTTCTTTTTGGAAAGTAAGAACAATTTCTGGCTTTTTTCTAATCAAACCAAAATCAGAACAAGGTGGCATACATAAGACTTTATCCATTTCTCCATGCTGATAATGAGTGATTAGCAATGATAAATCAGACTCAATAGCAAATAGATTATTAATTCGATAATGAGATGACATCGAACGAGCTTGATTAACAGAAGAAATATTTGAGCAAACAAAATTTACTTTACCAAAATCGTTCATCCGCAGATCAATTGCTAGAGCAACAGTAGGCTTATTATCACTACAAACTAATACTTTGTCTCCTTGATAAGGGTCAAGTATATCGATAACAAATTGTATAGAATGATCCAAAACAAAAATGTCGTGATTTAAGAAAAATTTATTTTCGTTAAGTTTTCCCTTTCCAACATAAGAATAACCGGATGTTGTCAATTTACTTTTAGTAAAATCATTATCGTTATTCAATGCTTCAAAATCACCTTTCATCATATTGATGGATAGAGCGATTGGAGTTTGAGAACGAGTAAATGAAATGGTTTTTATTGTATTCTTAGGTCCATAATGCTTTAACCACATTTTGATTAACCACTCCGGATAAGAATACATCAATGATAATCTTTTAGAAATGATGCTCTTATTATACTCATCGATAGGGGTTGGTTTCTCATAGATACTTGATATCTTAGAGCACGCTTTTTGCAAATTGATCTTGTATGAATTATCATTTATAGATTCTTCTAGCCATAATAACACATCATTTATTGTGACATTTCTTGCGTAACGAGCAAAAGCAAGAGAAATAACTAATATATTAATTTCATCAGATGAAAAATCACTACTTATCAACTCACTTAATTCCCATTTAAAAAAATAATAACGATTGATTACAGATTTTAATACATCTTTTATCTTTGTTACATCCGAATTATCAACATTTAATTGATTAGCATACTTATTCATCGCTTGCGCAAAAGTAATTTCTTTGTCAAGCACGCGATTAAGTAAGCTTAGGGAATAATCTAGTAAGTTCATTTTTCATCACCTATTTCCTATTCTATCATTGTTGTTCTTTAATATTAAGAAAAATTTATTATATTATAATAAAAAGTTACTTTTTTTTAAAGAAATAAAAAAAACGATTCAAAAGAACCGTTATTTTTTATAATTCTGAAAAATATTATATGAGGTTGTTTCCTCTACCTCACTTTCAAAAGAACCTATCACATCATCTGGATGTTCTTCATCAAACTTTTCAAACATGTTTCCTGTATATATTTCTTGATTTTCATCGTAAGGAACTTCACCTTCTTCTTCATCGCTAGATTCAATAAATCTTGGGTAAGAAGGATTGATGCGAGAATAGACACTCTTATTATCAAAATAAACAAAATATACTTGTGCATGAACAGAAAATTCTTCACTTATTTTTAAAAGTGTTTGCGCTATTTTTTCTTCTTTTTGATAGAAATTTCGGTCACATTCAACTCTAATGAGCAAATTGAAAGAAGTTTGTTCATGACCCTCATTATATACGAATGAATCAAAAGAAGAAACGAGTAAATCCGCACTTGAAATACCAAATTGTGCACATATCAATTGATGGTATTTCTTATCTAATTCACCCACTAAATATAAATCCAATCCTATAAAAGAAATATTAACCATAAAAGGCCTCCTAAATATCGTAAATATTATGACTTATTTATTTAATAAATACAAGCAAAAATTAATAATCGGTATAAGGGTCGACATCAACGCTTACTTGAACATTTTTATTTTCTTCAAGAGATA
>JBJFEV010000061.1:0-9470 GCA_051891155.1 Bacilli bacterium | reverse complement strand
ATGTTCAAAAAAACAGAAATACTTACACAAAGATACTATAAGGCAAATAAGACAGGTGCTATTCTTTCTTACTTTTCTAATGATTTAGAAACAGTCGAAGAAGCTTTTGGTTTTGGTATAGTACAACTTATCGATGGAATATTCTTATTGATTATCGCACTGATAAAAATGTTTAGAATTCAACCAGTTTTAACTTCGATTGCCTTAATACCTCTTGTTTTGCTTGGTTTTTGCGCTGTCATCATCGACCGTTATATGGAAAAGATGTTTGATAGAAGACAAAAAGCATTTGAAAGTTTAAGTGACTTTGCTCAAGAAAACTTTACTGGCATTCGCGTCATAAAAGCTTTTGTAAAAGAAAAGAAAGAGATACGTCAATTCGCTAAAGAATCACAAAAAAATAAAGAGACTAATATCGGATTTGTAAGAGCGTCAGCACTTCTTGATGTCTTATTCGATTTTCTCATTTACGCTATATTTGCCATCATCTTAATCGGCGGTGCATTTTTAGTTTATAACTACGTAAAAACAAGTGGTGCTTCCGGTATATCTATCGGCTCTTTAGTGGAATTCATCGGCTATGTCGATTCTATTATTTGGCCAGTTTTTGCTCTTGCTGGCACTATTAATTTAATTGCAAGAAGCAGAACTTCTTTAAGAAGAATTTCTTCCTTATTAGATGAAAAAGTAGAAATTGTCGATGATAAGGTAGTTACTCCTGATGAATTTAAAGGCGAAATCGAGTTTAAGAACTTTTCTTTTGCTTACCCTGATGATCCAAAGCATCTAGAATTAAGAAACATCAACATCAAAATTAATTCTGGAGAAACTATCGGTATCGTAGGAAAGATTGGTTCGGGAAAATCAACTTTTGTCAATATGCTATTTAGACTATACAATGTCGAAGAAAATACATTGTTCATTGATGGATATGACATAATGCATCTACCAATTAAATTAGTTAGAGAAAATATTGGTTATTGTCCTCAAGATAATTTTCTTTTTTCCGACACAGTAAGAAATAACATTGCTTTCTCAAATAAGGACCTATCTCCTGAAGATGTAGCATTAGCTGCAGAATTCTCTTCTGTTAAAGAAAATATCGAAGGATTTAAAGATCAATATGAAACACTTATTGGTGAAAAAGGTGTTTCTTTATCAGGTGGTCAAAAGCAAAGAATTTCAATCTCACGTGCAATTGTTAAAGACCCTAAGATTCTTGTCTTGGATGATTCAGTATCAGCGGTCGATGTAAAAACAGAAGAAACAATTCTTAAAAATATTAAAAAAATAAGAAAAGGAAAAACCACTCTCCTTATTGCTTCCCGTGTTTCCACGGTTAAGTCTTTAGATAAAATATTAGTTTTGAATGAAGGCCAAGTTGAAGCTTTTGGAACTCATGAAGAATGTATGAGCGCCTCTCCTATTTACGCAAGAATGGTTGAACTCCAAACATTAGAAAAAGAAATGGAGGGAGAATAATATGGCAGAACATGTATATGAAAAAAATGACCGTCATATGAGCGATGGTGAATTAATCAAAAGAACATGGCAATATGTTGCTCCTTACAAATGGAAATTAGGTGGCGTTCTCTTTTTGATGATAATCATGATCGGATTTAATCTTCTTTCTTCCGTTCTACCTGGATATATAACTCAACTCTTATCACCTTTAGATGCATCGTTAATTAATTTCCCTTATGTCATAGGAGTATGTTGTTTCTATTTTCTAGTCAATACTGGTAACACCGCATTGATTTATATCACAACTATGTGTCTACAAAGAATTGGACAAAGTATCATTTATGATTTGAGAATGATCGTATTCGAACATATTGAAAACATGTCAATTGCTCAAATTAATCAAATTCCAGTCGGTTCCTTAGTAACTCGTGTTTCTAGCGATACTAATACACTTTCAGACTTATTTACTAATACGATTGTCAATATGATTAAAAATGCTCTCTTATTAATAGGAGTCATTATCGTAATGTATATTATCGATTATCGTATCGCTTCTATCTTACTTTGTTTCTTACCAATTATTGCTATTATCTCTTTTGTGTTTAGAAAATATTCTCGTCAAAATTATCGTAAGGTGAGACATTCATTTTCTGTAATGAATGCATTCCTAAATGAAAACATTTCTGGAATGAAAATCACACAAATATTCAATCAAGAAGATAGAAAAGTTGATGAATTCAATAAATTAAATGGCGACATACTGGAAGCAAGAAAAACTGATGTTAAAATATTTGCTATTTTCCGTCCACTTATTACATTAACTTATTATTTGGCTCTTGCGGCTGTATTTGGACTAGGAACTTATTTCTATTTAAGAGATGTAGAATTAAATTTAACCACTATTACATTGGCAATTGGTGTAATCCAAATGTTCTATTCTTTAGTTTCTAAGTTCTTTAATCCAATTCAAAATCTCGCGGACCAACTAAATTCTCTTCAAAGGGCATTTACTTCATGCGAAAGACTATATAACCTACTCGATACAAAACCTGATTTTAGAGATAGTGATGATGCAATAGATGTTGATCATTTCGAAGGAGAAATCGAATTTAAAAATGTTTGGTTCGCCTACAACAATGAGGATTGGATTTTACAAGATGTATCATTCCATATTCTTCCAAAACAAGTCGTAGCTTTCGTAGGCGCTACTGGAGCTGGTAAAACCACCATATTACAATTGATTGTTCGAAATTACGACATCCAAAAGGGACAAATATTAATCGATGGTAGAGATATACGTTCCATCAAAATTAAATCATTAAGAAAAGGAATCGGACAAATGTTACAAGACGTTTTCCTCTTCTCTGGCTCAATTAAAAGTAACATCAATCTTCGCGATGATGAAATCAGCACTGAAGAAATCATCGAAGCATGTAAATATGTCAATGCAGACTCATTCATCAATAAATTAGAAAACGGTTTAGATGAAGAAGTAAACGAAGGAGGAAATAACTTTTCTTCCGGCCAAAGACAACTCTTAAGTTTTGCTCGGACGGTAGTTCATAAACCTCAAATTATGATTTTAGATGAAGCGACTGCGAATATCGATACCGAAACAGAAAAGATTATTCAAGATTCCTTATATAAGATGATGAATATAGGTACAATGTTAATTGTTGCTCATAGATTATCAACTATTCAACATGCGGATAATATCATTTGCCTACAAAAAGGAAAAATAATCGAGCAAGGAAATCATCAAGAATTATTGAAAAAACATGGATATTATTACAACCTTTACCGCCTTCAATATGAAGATTAAGAGAAAAAGTAATATTAAGATCGCCTAGATTTTCTAGCGGTCTTTTATTTTTTAGGACATAATAAAAATATTAAAATATTTTTATTGAAACTATATTTGTAAATGATATAATACTTTTTGTCGAATGGAGGTAATTTATGATCTTTTTAGCAATCGGAGGATATATAATACTGGCTCTTGGAATCGTCTTTTTATCTGATAAGCTTTCTTTTTACGTTGATCAACTCGATAAGAAAACAACTATATCAGGTGCATTCCTTGGTGGGGTACTTCTTGCCGCGGTAACATCATTACCAGAATTATTCACCCCTCTATCCGCGACCATTTTTATTCACGAACGTGAATTAGTCGTAGGTAATATACTTGGTTCCAATTTATTTAATTTATTAATAATAGGTTTAGCAATACTAATTTTCTTTAAAAATTACAAATCCAACAAAATTGAATTTAAAACACATTTTATCGTCTTTGCTGGTCTAGCTATTATCTATGGTTTAATGACTTATGGTTTATTAGCACTAGATAAATATCAACCTGCAGTCGGACCTATCAATTTCATTTGTGTTCTCATTTTAATTGTTTATGGATTAACGATCTTCTTCCAACCAAAAGAAAAAGAAGAAGATGATGAAAAGAAAGAAGAAGCAGAAGTATGTTCATTGAGCGTAAAACAAATAATAATTAGATTTATTATCTTTGCCCTTCTTTTAATAAGCGTATCAATTTTAATTACATATGTAACAGATTATATTGGCGATTATTTTTCTTTAAGCGCTACTGTAGGAGGAGCAATTTTCCTAGCTGTTGCTACTTCTCTTCCTGAACTAGTATCCACATTATCATTATGTAAACGCGGTAATTTCAACGCAGGTCTAGGAGATATCATAGGATCTTGCTTATTTAATTTCTGTATCATTGGACTTGCCGAATTTATGTCTTATGATGGTTCATTACTAATTAGAAATAATAAAGACGCTATTATCATGAACTTTACTACCATCATCATTCTTATCTTCTTATTCTTATCATTGCTACTAAGATATTTATTTGATAAAAAGAACAAAGATAAATCCTTAACCATGCCTTTATGGCACAAGATATTCCATATCGTCTCAGGCGTAGTTTTAGTGAGTGGATATTTTGTATTCTTGATATTATCGATGATATAAAAAAAGACCTCGCGGTCTTTTTTATTTTGCCTTCTATTCCCCTTGAAGCGATAATTTTAACTTCTTAGTTTTTTCTTCGCCATAATAATAAGAATAAATAGCTAATCCAAATTTTATAGAATAATACATCGATTTAGCGCATATAAAGTTTCCATCAGTTATTACGCCTTCGCTACGAATGTATGTCCCTCCTTTAATTTGATTTTCAAATCCAGGATGAACAGTATAATTTCTATTTTCAAAATAACCTCTTCTTCCCACAAGCATTGGAGCGGCACAGATAGAAGCCACTAATTTATTCTTTGAAGCGAACTCATCAATAAGTTCATCAACGCGTTGATTAAACGCTAGGATTTTAAATGAACCTGGTCCTCCAGGAATAATTAACGAATCAAAAGTATCGATATCAATATTTTCAATAACATCATCACAGTCAAGTCTGATACCACATTTTGTTACTACATCCATTCTTCCCATCATAGAAGCAAGAACAACTTCTTCGCCTCCTCTTTTTAATACATCAAGTGTAGCTAAACATTCCACATCTTCAAATAAATCACCAACAATCATTAAATGTCTCATAAATTATCTCCTATTTTTCTTCTTCAATTTGTTTAATTATTTCTATAAATTTTGCTTCATCCATCGTCTCTATGCCAAGAGCATTAGCCTTATCAAGTTTACTGCCTGCCTCTTCTCCATAAATTACTAGCGATGTTGATTTTGATACCGAGGAAGTTACTTTTGCTCCATATGATTCAAGAATCTCGGTTGCTTCTTTTCTTCCATAGAGCGATAAAGTACCCGTTAAGACGCATGTCTTTCCGGTAAAATAAGTTTTCTTACTAGAAACTGGTTTTCCTAAATACTTCATATTTACGCCTAATTCTTTTAGTTCATTTATTAAAGCTTTATGTTCTTCTAAAGAAAAATAATCTTGAATTGATTTCGCGGAAATATCTCCGATATCAGGAACCATAATTAATTCTTCATATGTGGCTTTTTCTAATGCCTCCATATTGACAAAATAAGCCGCTAAAGTTTTTGCAGTCTTAACTCCAACTTCTTTAATACCTAACCCAAATATTAGTCTTTCAAGGGAATTAGACTTAGATTTTTCAATTCCTTGTAATAATTTTACTACGCTCTTTTCACCAAATCCATCAGTAATTTTTATATCTTGAGCAAATGTTTCAAGGCGATATATATCCGGAATGGTATGAATGAATTTTTGATTAAAGAAATATTCTACAATCTTATCACCTAATCCATCTATGTCCATCGCATCTTTAGAGCAATAATGAATCAATCCTTCAATATGACGTGCATCACATTTTAAATTGGAACAATAATGAATAGCATCTTTTTGAATTAAAGGTGCTCCACATATTGGACAATTATTTGTCATTTTAAAAGGAATTGTTCCTTCTTCTCTTCTTTCTTTGACCACTCTTACCACTTCAGGAATCACATCACCTGCTTTACGAAGTACCACATAATCCCCGACACGAATATCTTTCGATGTTACAAACTCTTCATTATGTAAAGTTGCACGCGAAATTAGTGATCCTTGTACACGAACTGGATCTAACACAGCATTAGGTGTAATCTTACCAGTTCTTCCTACCGTAAAAATAATATCTTTTAATTTCGTAACTACTTCTTCCGGTGGAAACTTGTAAGCAATAGCCCATTTTGGGGTTTTTGCTGTATATCCAATTTGATCATATTTAGTAATATCATTCACTTTAATGACAAGACCATCAATATCATAAGGTAGAGAAGGACGTTTTAAAGTATATTCTTCAACAAATTTTAATACATCTTCGATTCCTTGACATATCCTTCTTTCTGGATTAGTTCTAAATCCTAACTTTTGAATATAATCTAGAGCGTCTGAATGTTTTTCAAATCCAAATTCACTAGCATTTACAAAATAATACCAATAAGCATCAAGTTTTCTTGAAGCCGCAATAGAGGAATCAAGTTGACGTATTGATCCAGCGGCCGCATTACGTGCATTAGCTAACAATGCTTCTCCTTTTTCCTTTCTTTCTTTATTCAAAGAATCAAGTACTTTTTTAGGCATATATACTTCTCCACGCACCTCTAATTCTCTAAAAGTATCGATAGAAGAAGGAATGCTTTTAATCGTTAATACGTTGGAAGAAACATCTTCTCCGGTTGTTCCATCGCCTCTAGTCGCGGCATATTCAAACTTTCCATCTTGATAGGAAAGCGACATAGCTAAGCCATCGATTTTCATCTCCGCCATATACTCAACGCATTCTACTCCTAAAGCCTCTCTAACTCTTTTATCAAAAGCACGTAAATCATCTTCATTAAAAGCATTAGCTAAAGATAACATCATTCTTTTATGAACTATTTTACGAAACGAAGAAACAACTTGTCCTCCCACTCTTGAAGTAGGTGATAAAGGACTTTTTAAATCCGGATATTCACCTTCAATCATGATAAGTTCATTCATCAAACGATCGTATTCAGCATCATCGACAGAAGGATTATCCAAAACGTAATACTCGTAATTATATTTATTAAGCAACGTAGTAATTTCTTCTACTCTTTTTTTTGCATCTACTTTATCCATCACTTAATCCTCCTTATCTAATTTTTTTATAGAAATATGGCTACCAAGAAGTGATCGTTTACCAAATTCTGAATCATCGAATTGAACTATAATTAGTTTATCCATCGTTCCAATGACTGTTCCTTTTCCAAATTTATTATGTTCTAATCTATCTCCAATTTTCCAAGAACTCACCCCATTAGTGGTACTAGCCCCCTTATAAGGAGGAGCAATTGGCTTAGGTTTATTATAAGAAGAGGAAGAATAACTTTGTGAATTAAGGTATTCACTATTATAGAAAACTTTTCCTTTTTCTGTTTCAATTCCTGCTTCCTTTATGAATGAAGAAGGGCGAAGATTACATTGACTAACATAAGAAAAATCATTATTGCATGTTAAATATAATTTCTTTTTTGCTCTCGTATAAGCAACATACGCTAAACGTCTTTCCTCTTCAATAGCATTTTTCGATTCACTTAATGCTCTTTGGGAAGGGAATACACCATCGCTTAAAGAATAAACAAAAACATAATCAAACTCTAGTCCCTTTGCAGTATGACAAGTCATCAAAGAAACATAATTGCCATCTGTTATATCATCTTGTGCTGCTTGTAGCATCGCATTAGCAACAAAGTCTGAAAAATCAACATCTTCATTTTCCCCCATAAAGGTATCAATATTTTGTAATAAAGTTATAACGTTATCTTTCCTATCATCAGCATCAACTTCACTATCTTTTAAATATGAAAAATAACCGATATTATTTAGGAATTCTTCTAAAATATTACTATAGTTTGGTTGTTCCTTTTCAAATTCTTCCCTCACATTATCAATGGAGACAATCAATTTATTTAATGACTGTTTTTGATTTGGTTTTAAAAAAGATTTTTCTAAATTTGAACGAAGATACATAAATATTGTTTGATGAGCAAGTTTAGCATTTTCTTTAATCTTTGTATAAGTCACATCACCTATTCCTCTTTTTGGAATATTGATTACTCTTTCAAAAGCGGTATCGTCAGCATCATTTATGATCAATCT
This sequence comes from Bacilli bacterium, assembly GCA_051891155.1. Lineage (GTDB taxonomy): Bacteria > Bacillota_I > Bacilli_A > RFN20 > CAG-449 > UBA3210. The sequence continues at coordinate 1,387 of JBJFEV010000061.1, read as the reverse complement.
AAAGAAGGAAACCACATCCTTAATTTCTTTACGTTGATAGAATTTCATACCTCCAAAAATCTTATAAGGAATACGATATGTTCCTAAAGTACGTTCAAGTTCATAAGTCAAATAATTTGCTCTATATAAAATAGCAATATCTTTATATTCTACCTTTAGATTTTTATGAAGGTCGGCTATAGTAGATATGACAAAGTCAGCTTCTTCCTTAACCGTACGACAATTTCTAAAAGTAATATCCTCACCATCTTCATTGACCGAGAATAAATCTTTTTCTTCTCTTTCTACATTATTTTTTATCAATTTATTCGCTGCATCGAGAATCTTTTTAGTGGAACGGTAATTTTGATTTAACACTATAGAATGAACTTTTATATTTCTATCGATGTTATGTCTTAAATTATCCTCAAGTTTCATAATAATGCGATTGTTTGCTCCCCTCCAGGTATAGATAGTTTGATCTGGATCACCTACTACATAAAGAGAATTACTTCCATTTAGTAAAAGCAAAAATAAATTGAATTGAACATCATTAACATCTTGAAATTCATCGACGAGGATATGCGAATATCGATTTGAATACTTCTCTTTAATCTCTTCATAATTTTCTAGCACTTCAATTGTCTTTAATAACAAATCATCAAAATCAAGTGATTTTCTTTCAAAGCATATTTCTTCATATCGTTTCCAATAAGTTAAAAACTTCCTAAGCTTAGGATCTGGATAATGCATATCCGCTACATCCTTGTATTGATTTCCTTTGGTCTTTTGTCCGCCAATCCAACTTAAACATTCTTTGATAATAGGATCCTTTCTACTTGTAATTTCGTTGTGCCTTCCTTGGGCAGATAAAGAGGCATCCTCTTCTTTCAATATTTCTTTCATAATAGCTTTTTGGTCATCTTCATCTAAGATAGTAAAATTGCTAGGATAATCAATATAACCATATTCATGGCGTAAAAAACGAGCGCACCAGGAGTGGATTGTACCTAAAAATATTCCAGAACATGGAACTAATTTTGCCACTCTTTCTTTAATTTCCTTCGCAGCTTTATTGGTGAAAGTAACCGCCATAATGGAGGCAGGAAAAACATTTTCATTTTCAATTAAATGAGCAATACGATATGTTAATACTCTAGTTTTTCCACTTCCTGCTCCGGCAACAATTCTTGTATATTGAGAAGAACAAACAGCACTTTCATATTGTTTGTCATTTAATAAATTCTTCAAATCCATAGGAGACTCCTTTGAAAATATTGCTTTGATTAATTATACCATAATCGCCTTATAGCATAAACAAAAAATCTATCTATCATCAAGTAAAAATTATACTGTTACTTGAAAAAGTAAATGCAACAATAATAACAAATTTTTAAATTTTAGTTTT
>JBJFEV010000060.1:0-9559 GCA_051891155.1 Bacilli bacterium | reverse complement strand
ACTTCTCGTCATATCGTAGTCGCATCTGCACCAGGAAAAAGAGATAGTGATGATATAAAAATTACCGATTTACTTTTAGCGCTTAATACAAAGAGAAACGATGTAAAAATTAAAGAAGCTATTATTTCTCGCTTTCAAGAAATTATTTCTGATTTAAATATAGACAAAAGTATTTCTCAAGAAATAGAAAATTATTTTACAAATATAGATGAATATGTCTCGTGTAGTGAAATTGTCTCTCGTGGAGAATACTTTTGCGCAAAAATACTAGCTTTTCACCTACAATTTAAATTTATTGATGCGAAAGATTTTCTTTTCTTTAATAGCGATGGTAAAATCGATTTTGAAGAAAGTAAAAAAGCTTTCTTTAAATTATATAAAGATGGTGATTACGCTGTTGTTCCTGGATTTTATGGAAGAGATGAAAAAGGAAATATTCATTTATTTTCCCGTGGAGGTAGCGATATTACAGGGGCTTATATAGCTAGTTTCGTTGAAGCTTCACTTTATGAAAACTGGACTGATGTATCAGGTATATTTTCTGTAAATCCAACCATAGTTCATAATCCAACTAAGATAACTTCTATTTCTTATGATGAAATAAGAGAGTTATCATATATGGGGGCAAATGTAATTCATTCGGATAGTATTCTTCCTTGCCAAGAAAGAAATATTCCAATTTGTATTTTAAATACAAATAAACCAGAAGAAAAAGGGACTTTGATTTCTTCTTATTCTTCTTGCCAAAGTGCCATTACCGGTATTGCAGGTAAAAGTGGATATTTAAGTTTAACTTTATCTAAAAGAGATATTCATTCTGATGTAAATAATCTTTTTAAAGTACTACGTATTTTAAGTGAATTTAATGTGCAAATTGAAAGTATTGCATCAGGAATAGATTGTTTAACATTAACCTTTCTTGAAAAGAATATTATTACGAAATTAAATGAAATTACACAGAAGTTAAGTCATCGTTTAGAGACTAAAGTAGAAATAAGAAATAATCTTTCTTTAGTTTCTATCGTTTCTAGAAATAAAAAAGATCGTTATCAAATAATCACTAAAATCTTTGAAATTTTAAGAAACAATCAAATTAAAACAAGACTAGTTGACCATCTCAATGATGATTATTCCATCATCATCGGTGTGGATGATAATAGTCTTGATACCACTATTTCATCTTTATATAATGGTTTAAATAATATGAGGTTAATTTAATATGAAGAGTTTTAATGTCGCAATTATCGGTGCTACCGGTGCTGTTGGAAGAGAAATGGTAAAAGTTCTTGAAGAAAGAAAATTTCCTGTTAATGAATTAGTTTTATTGGCAAGCAAAAGAAGTGTAGGAATTAAAATTCCTTTTTGCGGAAAAGAGATTGAAGTAAAAGAATTAACTCACGATTCTTTCATGAATATTGATATTGTATTAGGAGCTACTCCAAATCCGATCAGTAAAGAATTTGCACCATCCATTGTAAAAGCGGGAGCATTGTTTATTGACAATTCATCTTCTTTTAGAATGATTGATGATGTCCCTTTAGTTGTACCTGAAATAAATCCTTCTGATGCCTTTAATCATAAGGGAATAATTGCTAATCCTAATTGTTCTACAATCATCTCTTTAGTGGCTATCAATGCTATCAATAAAATGAGTGAAATAACTGCGATTAATGCTTCTACCTATCAAGCAACATCAGGAGCGGGCGCAGGTGGACCAATTGAATTAATGGAGGAAGTAAAAGCTTTACAAGAAGGAAAAGAAATTCAACCTAAAGTATTTGCTCATCAAATTGCATATAATGTCATTCCTCATATCGGTTCATTTTTAGATAATGGATATACTACTGAAGAAATGAAAATGCAAAATGAAGGAAGAAAGATTATGCATTTGCCAAATCTAAAAGTAACATGTACTTGTGTGCGTGTTCCTGTCATTCGTTCCCATTCCATTTCTCTTACTGTAGTGACTAAAGATAAATTGAATATTGAAGATGTAAAAAAAGCTATAGCAAACGAAAAAGGATGTATCTTAACTGATGATCCTTTAAATAATATTTATCCGATGCCTAAAGACACATCTGATCAAGACGAAGTATTTGTTGGAAGAATTAGACAAAGTATCGTTAATGAAAACGGCATTACCTTATGGTGCTGTGGTGATCAAGTGAGAAAAGGAGCGGCGACAAACGCTATACAAATTGCTGAATTATTTCTAGGTAAATAAGATGTGTTATTAGTTCATAGAGCTATATCTATGGACTTTTTTTTATAAATTAATTAAATATATTGACAATATATAGATTAAATATTACTATTAGAACGCTTGTTCTAGAACATATGTTCTAAAAAGGAGAAAAAAAGTGCCAAAGAAACCCAAATTTACCAAAGAGGAAGTTATAAAAGCTGGATATAAAATAATTAAAGAAAAAGGTAGCAATCATTTAACAGCGCGGTATCTTTCTGCTTCTTTAAATTGTGCAATTAGTCCTATATTTACTTTGTTTTCTTGTATGGAAGAAGTTAAAGAAGAAATTTATCAATATGTAAAGAATGAATTTATGAGTTTGATGAAAGAAAGTGAAAATTATTTTCCGATGTTTAAACAATATGGATTATTATTCATTTCCTATTGTAAAGATAATCCAACATTATTTACTTTTCTTTTTTCACGAGCTAAGGGTGATGTTAATCAAATCATTCGTGAAGAGAAAGATTTTTATGAACTTTTAGAAAATAATATCTGTGAAGTTTTTTCACTTCAAAAAAAAGAAGCTCATGAATTAGTTTTAAAAATGATGATGATAGCAATTGGTTTAGCTATTAATATCATTTCTAATGATGAAACAGTCTCTTTAGAAAAGATAGGTAGTTATTTCTCAGAGATTTGTATTGGTTTAGTTTTAGAAGTTAAAGCAAAAAAAGGAGAATTAGATAAAGAAACAGCATGTTTTTTATCTAAGCATACAAATGTTATGCCTAAGAAGATTAAATAGGAGGTTTCATGGAAGAGATTATATCTATTAAAAATTTAAATAAGACATTTAAAGATGTTAAGGCTGTTAATAATTTATCATTTAAAGTCAAAAAAGGTGAATTTTTTGCTTTTTTAGGAATTAATGGCGCTGGAAAATCCACTACGATATCTATCATGTGTGGTGAGTTATCTCGCGATAGTGGAGAAGTTTTTATCGATGGCAAAAATATCGATAAAGAGATGGATACAATCAAAGTGAATTTAGGAGTAGTCTATCAAAAGAACGTTTTAGATGATCCATTAACTGTTAAAGACAATTTAAGATTCCGTGCCGCTTTATATGGTATACATGGTAAAGAATTCGAAAAAAAATATAATAATCTAGCATCTTTACTAGATTTTGAAGACCTTGCTTCTAGAACTTATGGAAAATTATCAGGAGGGCAAAAAAGAAGAGTAGACATTGCGCGAGCTTTAATTCATGAACCAGAAATATTAATATTAGATGAACCGACTACAGGACTTGATCCGCAAACTAGAAAATTAGTATGGAAAGTAATCAATAATTTAAGAAAAGAAAAAGGCTTAACTGTATTTCTAACAACGCATTATATGGAAGAAGTAGTGGATGCTGACTATATAGTTATTTTAAATAAAGGTGAAATTGTCGCAGAAGGTTCTCCTTTGCAATTAAAGAATAAATACACGGGTGACTTTATTAGTATTTATAATGCATCTAAAGATGAAATCTCTAAATTAGGATTACCATTTACTGAAATACCAAATGGGTATCGTATTGAAGTGGCCAATACATATGAAGCCACTAAATTAATTATGAATAATCCAAGTTTATTTAAAGATTATGAAGTAATAAAAGGAAAGATGGATGATGTGTTCCTCAATGCGACAGGAATCAAACTTGGAGGCGAATAAAATGAGACTAGGATATTTGATATTGAGAAATATAAAGATGTTTTTTAAAGATAAAGGACTAGTTATTTCATCTCTTATTACTCCAATGATTTTAATTGTTCTTTATGTTACATTTTTAAGAAATGTCTATGTTGATTCGTTTAATAATGCTGTTAAAGAAGTAGGAATTGTCGTAGATAGTAAATATATCAATGGTTTTGTTTATGGTTGGTTATTTTCTTCTCTTTTAGCGGTATCAGGAGTAACTGTTAGTTTCTGTTCTAATCTATTGATGGTACAAGATAAAGTGACGGGTGCCATTCATGATTTAGAGATAGCTCCAGTTAGTAAATATAAGCTTGCTATTGCTTATTATATTGCCTCGATGAGCGTTACCATGATTATAATTCTTATAGAAATGATTGTTGGTTTTATCATCATGACCTGTAGTGGTTGGTTGCTTGCAGTTAAAGATGTTCTATTAATATTATTATGTGCTTTTATATTAGTGAATTTTGGTACTGCTTTATCGTCTACTATCCATCATTTTTTAACGACACAAGGACAAATGTCAGCTGTGGGCACATTAGTATCTTCTATTTATGGTTTTATATGTGGAGCTTATATGCCTATTAGTCAATTTGGTGCAACCTTACAAAAAGTATTAAGTATATTACCAGGCACATATGCTACTAATATTTTGCGTTATGGTTATGAAAGAGCGGTTCTTGAAAAATTAAATTCAGAATGTGGATTTCCTATGGAAGTGGTAAACACTATCGCGGAAAATTTTGATATTGAAATGTATTTCTTCGGAAATAAAGTATCACCACTTGCTAGTTTTCTTGTTTTGTTAATAACAACGGTAATATTACTAGCAATATATGTTTGTTTAAATATAAAAAGGAGTAAAGTAAAAAATTAATATGAAAAAGAGTGTTATTTGTTTATTATTAAGTTCTTTGATAGGACTTTGTTCATGTAATAGTAATTTGACAATAAAATGTGTTGAATATTCTACGTCAACCTCTTTCAGTGCTAGCTATGAATTATTTTCTGGAAAGAAAAATTATACTATCCAAGTAAAGGAAGGCGAAAGAAAAGAAGTAAAAGTAGAAATTAAAACTACAGAAGGAAAATTAATAGTTGAAGTAGGAAGAAAAGATGAGCCAACTAATTATGAAGGAAATATTGATGGCGATATGGAATTTGTTTTAAATCTCAATGAAAGTGGCAGTTATTATGTTTCTTTAAAAGGAGAAAAACATAAAGGAAGTTATAAATTTTCTTGGTAAAGGATGAGTATGATTAAAGAATATTTTAATGGAAATGATTTTATCTTAGAAAATGAAAACTATTTAAATACAAATGAATATTTAGCTGTATTTTTCTTCCTAAATAGTAAAGTATTAACAACCACTAATAAGATTAACTATATCTTTAAATGTGAAAATAAAGATAAAAAATTATTAGTCTTACGAAAAGAACCATTTAATACCCTAGTTTTTGGAGATAAAGAGTGCGTTGCAGAAATGTTTTCTTATTTAGACAAAAATTCTTATTACTTTGAAGGTGTACTTGGTCAAGATGAAGTTTGTGAAGAGATCGTCTCTTTCTACAAAGAAAAAGGAATAATAATTGAAAAAGAAATCGGTATGGATTTTATGCGTACGGATAAGAGATGTTCTGTAGAATGCAAAGAAATAGAAATACCTAAAAGTGGCGACGAAGAAGAAATATTTGAGTGTTTAAAAAGATTTGTAATCGACTGTGGATTAAATGATGAAGTAAAAAAAGAAGATATAAAATCTTCTTTAGATAATTTTAGAATCATTAGATGTGAAGGGGAAATTGCTTCTATTGCTAAAATTGCCCCTTCTTCATCAACATCGAAAAGGATATCTTGCGTCTATACGCGCGATGAATTCCGCTGCTTAGGACTAGCAAGAAAAGTGGTAGGAAGTATCCTAAATGAAATTGTTGATAAAGGATTAATTGCAACGCTAAATGTCGATCAAAAAAATCCTATTAGCAATCATTTATATGCATCATTAGGATTTACAAAGGTGTTTTCGCAAGGTATATATATAAAAAAGGATGTTTAAGCATCCTTTTTTTATATATTATTTTATTTCAAAAACCCAACCTTCTGGACCTTCTATGTTTTCTTGTTGAATATTTAGAAGCAAGTTTCTTAATTTTTCAATAGTGTTACCAAAGCCATTTTCGTTGACTTCAAAAGAGATGATTGTATCATGATTATTAATAGTTTTTACAGGAGAAATAACCGCGGCAGTTCCACATAAACCACATTCAACAAAAGTATCTAATTCATTAACATTGACTTTTCTTTCTTCTACTTCCATATGAAGATAATCTCTTGCAATTTGAATGATCGAACGTCTAGTGATAGATGGCAGAATAGAAGGAGAAGCAGGAGTAACTAATTTATTATCTTTAGTGATAAATAAAATATTAGCTCCACCAGTTTCTTCAATATAAGTTCTTGAAGCGGAATCTAAATAGACATTTTCATCAAAACCTTTTTCGTGAGCATCCACGATTGCGTATAAGCTCATCGCATAATTTAATCCCGCTTTGATACCGCCAGTTCCATTTGGAGCGGCTCTATCAAAATCACAAATTCTTAAATTTAAAGGCTTAACAGGAGTAGAAAAGTAAGCACCAACAGGGGAAGCAAAAATCCTAAATTCAAATTCTTGCGATGGTTTAACTCCTAAAACAGGAGAAGTACCAATCATAAAAGGTCGTAAGTATAAAGAACCTCCTGAACCAAATTCCGGGATATAATCTTCATTAGCTTTAATAACTTTCATGCACGCTTTAATGAATTCATCCTTATCAATAGGAGGCATTTTCATCCTTTTACAAGAAGAAATCATTCTTTCGGCATTTAAATCAGGACGAAAGCAAACTATTTTTCCTTCTTTGGTTTTGTATGCCTTTAACCCTTCAAAACAAGTTTGAGCATATTGAAGGACACAAGCACTTTCATTTAAAGTAATTGTATCATTTGTGGTTAGCTCACCTTTAGTCCATTTTCCTTCTTTATAATAAGAAACATAACGATAGGGTGTTTTGCTATATGCAAATTTTAATGGTTTTTCCATAAATAATCTCCTTAATTTTGATATTTATTTATTATTGTTTTAGCGCATTCTTGACCATCTTTTTCGGCAAGTACTACAAGTGATTGACCATTTTTCATATCCCCACAAACGCTGATGTTATTTTTATATTTGTAGCCATTAAGATTAATTCTATGGTTTTTTCCTTCCATATGATATAAAGATAAATCTTCATCGCTAGTTCCTAAAAATCCCATAGAAATAATTAATAGATCACATGGCAAATAAACACGCGTATTAGGAATATCAACAAGCCCATCTTTAGTGAATTCTACTTGTTTTACATATATACCTTCAATGTGGTCTTCTCCAACAATTTCATCAATCGTGGTTTTATAACGGACAATATCGTGTCCCATATATTCATTAGCTTCTTTGACTCCATAGTCAATTTTTCTTTTATTGGAATAGTTTGGCCAAGGTAAGGTGTTTTCACTTGGAGGGCAAGGTGTGATTTCTAATTCAGTGATAGATTTAGCTTTGAGTCTTACGGCACTACCACAACAATCGTTGCCAGTGTCTCCACCTCCTACTACCACAACATGTTTTCCATCTAAATTATAGAAAAAGTCTTTTTTATCTAACAAGTCCTTAGTTATTTGAGTTAAAAAGTCAACAGCATAAACAATTCCATTTATGTGATTGTTCTTAACATTTAAAGGACGAGGTAAGGATGTACCACAAGAAAATACAATTTCATCATAAATAGAAGAGAGTTCTTCTAGAGTAATATCTTTTCCAATATAAGTGTTATTGATAAATTTTATTCCTTCTTCTTGAAGAAGGTTTATTCTTCTTTCGATAATATGTTTTTCAATCTTCATTTGGGGAATTCCATACATGAGTAGTCCTCCAAAACGATCATTTTTCTCATAAACTGTGACAGAAAAACCATTATCATTTAACATTTTAGCGCACGCTAAACCTGCGGGTCCAGAACCAATTACTGCTACTTTAACACCATTTCTTTTGATGTTAAGTTTAGGTTTTATCCAACCATTTTCAAAAGCTTTTTCAATTAAGAATAGCTCGTTAGCTTTTATTCCGACTGCTTTACTGTCGATAGAATTAGTACAACATTCCTCGCAAATTGCCGGACAAACATGTCCTGTAAATTCAGGGAATGGTGCAGTTAACGCTAAACGTTTATATGCTTCTTCAAATAATCCTAAATAGATTAAATGATTCCATTCAGGTATTAGATTAGATAAAGGACAGCCAACATTTTTATTATTTACTTTTAAGGCCGACTGACAAAAAGGAATACCGCAATTCATACAGCGAGCAGCTTGTTCTTTTTGTTCTTCTTCTGTGAAAGGAATATGGAAAGAAGAAAAGTTTTTAACTCTTTCTTTAGGATCGATTTCTTTTTTATCTCTGCGATCATATTCTAAAAAACCATTGATTTTTCCCATATTATTTCACCTCCATAAATTTATTAAATGCAGCAAGTTCTGGTTGAGGATGACAAGAAGAAGTAAATTCTTTGATGTATGAAGTAATCTTTGCGTAATCATTTGGAATGATTTTGTAGAATTCTTCTTTATTGTAAGAAGATAAAATATTCTTTACATAATTTGAATTAGTATATTTAATATGTTTTTCCATCATTTCTCTAATTAACTTTTCATCTTCATCATCGATAGGAACAATCGATACTAATTCTTTATTTACATTTGTGATGTTTTCTTGCTTATAAATATAAGCTATGCCTCCAGACATACCTGCAGCAAAATTACGACCGATTTTTCCAAGAATCAAACAAGTTCCACCAGTCATATATTCACATCCATGTTGACCACATCCTAGTGCTACCACACTAGCTCCAGAATTTCTCACGCAGAATCTTTCACCCGCAATTCCTTCTAAATAGCATTCTCCCGAGGTAGCACCATATAAAGCGACGTTTCCACATACAATGTTTTCTTCCGCTTTATAGGTTGATTCACTTGGTGGAACAACGATAAGCTTTCCTCCACATAAGCCTTTTCCAAAATAGTCATTTGCGTCACCTCTAACGGTGATAGAGACACCATGAGTTAAGAAAGCACCAAAGGAGTTTCCAGCATTTCCTTTTGCGTTAATGACAATGGAGTCTTCTTTTAATCCTTTTTCTTTATATACCTTAGTGATTTCATTAGAAAGAATAGTACCAAAAGCTCTATTGACATTTGAAATTTCTATATCGATCTTTTTCACTAATTTTCCTTCGATAGCTTCTTTACAAAGAGGAAGAAGAACGCGATGATCGATTGTGTTTTCTAAGAAATTAGGCTTATATGCCTTAAATGTATAATCTTTGTTAACAACTTCACTATTGAATAGTAACTTAGAAACGTTGACTTTATTTTCATAATTACTATTCAATTTTAATTTTTCACTATGTCCAACCATTTCATCAATAGTTCTAAAACCTAATAAGGACATAAATTCTCTTAATTCTTGGGCGATAAAACGCATGAAGTTCATTACGTATTCTGGTTTACCTTTGAAGCGTGCTCTTAATCTTTCATCTTGAGAGATC
>JBJFEV010000059.1:0-9591 GCA_051891155.1 Bacilli bacterium | reverse complement strand
AAAAATTATGAAAAAATTACTAAGTCATAAAATAATTTTAGGGGTCGCAATGGTTTTTGCCTCAACTTCACTTCTTTCTTCGTGTGGTCAAGAAAAGAAAGTGAAAACTTTTGATGTCACATTCTATAATGGTGATACAGTATTAAAAGTTGAGCAAGTTGAAGAAGGAAATTGTGCAACTGATTGGACACCTATTGTAGAAGGATATCTTTTCCAAGATTGGTATGGTACTCCTACTTTTACTCACGAATATGATTTTTCAACACCTATTACTACTAATACTAGTATTTTTGGAAAATTTATTTCAGATGAAATAGTAGAAGATACTCGTTCATTCTACATTGTTGGTTCTGGTCTAAGCCCATTGCTTCTTGAATCTAATTGGGGAAAAGTAATCAACGACTCTATGGAACTTACTAAAGCGGAAAAAACTAATGAATATTCTATTACATTAGATTTGTATTCAGGCGATCAATTCCAATTTGCAATCAATTCTTCTTGGCATAATCAACGTGGTGTTGGTTATCTAAAAGAATTTGAATTAAATGGTGAAGAAGTATTTAAGAATCCTGGAAGTGCTTATGGCAATAGCTCAAAGCGCAGTAATATTGAGGTAAAAATGTCAGGAAACTATACTTTGACATTAACTACATATCCTCAAATGGATTATTATGATACTGGAAACGCTAATTATACTGAAAGCGGAAAAGAAAATTTCAACTTAAATGATTATGATACAATCACTTGGGTTAGAAATGGCGATGTATCTGAAACAGTAGAAGCTATTACAACTTACTATATTAAAGGAGCAGGCATTACCAATTGGTCTGATATATATAATAATCATACTAAGTTAGTTGATAATGAAGGTGTCCATACTTTAAAGATCTTCTTAAAAGCCAATGAAGAATTCTTATTTACCTCAACAGTTGCAGTTGAAGGTAAAGTATCAACTGGTACGGACTATTTACGATACACTAATTTAGATGAAACTTCAAAAGCTTTATTTGATGCATCAGCATCATATAACCTAGTTGCAAAAGCTGATGGATATTATACTTTCTCATATAACGAGGAAACAGGAATTCTATCATGTGAATTTGAAGAAGGGGCTTTAACTCCTGCAGACTATTACATCGATGGCACATTTGGAGAAGAAACAGATTGGAGCGGATATTGCTTTAATAATTCATACAAATTAATTAAGGATAGTGAAACAGGTATTTATTCTATTAATAATGTAGCAATGAAAGCAGATTCCGAATTTATTATTCAAGCCTTCAAAGAAGGTTCTGTTGAAAGAGGAGAATGGGGAACTGAAACTTATAATGGACTTGGAAGCTATAACTTCTCTTATCTAGTAAATCCAGGTGAATTATTCACAAAAGTAAGTGATACAAATAACAATATAAAAGTAGCAAAAGCATCAACATATGATATTACATTTGATCCATATTCTCAAATAATTACAGCAGAGGAACATGTGGAAGTAAAAACATATGATGTCTATATTAAAGGTGGAATGAATAGTTGGAATTTTAACTTCCTTGATCAATGGAAATTAAAAAATAGTTCAAGCAATTTAAATTTATATGAAATTACCCTTGAATTTGAAGCAGACTGGGAACTTGGAATCGTAGTCTATAATGTCGGTGAGACAGAAGGATATGGTACTTGGGTAGGAAGAGAAAATTTAGGTACTGAAGGAGATGCTAACGATAAATTTGCTACTGAATCAGGCAATTTAAAATGTAATACTGCTGGTCAATATAAGGTAGTATATAATTCAGAAACTAAAACAATTGATTTTTATCAAGCATAAAAAAAGGGTTACCTATTTTTATAGGTAACCTTAATTTAATTAAATTTCATAGAAGTGAATATCGAATTTATCATGGCTAAGAGCTTGCTCAATACATTTGTAAACTTGTTCGATTTTTTTATCTAAGGTGTCATTGTTAAAGAGAACATTTCTTCCCTCTTTAGCGGAAAAATAATCATAGATAACTTTGCTGTCTGTTACAATATTGGATGAATTAATTTCATAAATATCTTCTACTTTGCAGATTAGTTTTACCTCTTTAAAAATAGAAAAGATCTTTTCTTTTAATTCATTTGATGATGGTTTAAGACCAATAAAAGTGTATGAACCAAATTTTTTATCAGCTTCTTCCTTTATTTTTTGATAATTGGTTGTAATTTGGAAGAAAAGATTGTCATTAATTAATGAATCTAAAGCGATGAGGGGGATGAAATTATTTTTACCCAATTCTCTAAATTCTTCCGTTGATAAATTATATGATAATAGAGCATCTGCATTATTTATTTGGACATAAGGTTTACGTCCATATATTAAACTGATATTATGTTTGGAAAAATAAAATGATGCTTTATCTAAAAAGTGAAGATATTCTAATTTATTTAAATATTTAGATGATTCATCAGTATATATAGCCACGAGTTTGTGTTGAGGAATAGTTCTTAAATTTTTAGCGATAACACTAGGCTTATAGTTAAGCATATTAACAGCGTGCAAAACTTTATTTTTAGTGTCTTCACTAATACTTTGATTCTCCTTGTTATTAATTACATATGACACAGTGGCTGTGGAGACATTACAGTATTTAGCTATGTCTTTAATAGTTACGTTTCTCATAGAAAAATATTAACACTAAATGAAATTTAAGTCAAACGAAAGGAGAAAAGGTAATATGAATCAATATGCATTATTTCATAAAAGTGAATCTTCATATTGTTTTCCGCTAAAAAAGGATGAAATTACAATTAGATTAAGAACCAGTAGAGAAGATGATATCTCTTCTATATATGTAGTTTATGGATGCAAATATGATTTTTATGCAGTACAACATCAAGAAAAGATGATGCTTCGTTATCAAGATAGTTTATTCTCATACTACGAAGTTTCTATTAAATTAAGTGATGTTCGATTAACTTATGTTTTTAAAATCATTTCACAAAACAAAACATATTATTATTCTGAAGATGGTCTTAGTGAGACTTATGATTTTGCCTATAATTTCTATAATTGTTTCCAATATGCATATATACATGAAAATGATGTTCTTCATGAAGTGGAGTTCATGAAAAATGCCATATTTTATGAAGTATTTATCGATAGATTTAAAATTGGAAATAAAGAAAAGAATACATCGTATATCAATATGAAATGGAACGAAAAACCTACGCCTACTAGTTTTGCAGGAGGAGATTTGCAAGGAATTATTGATTCGCTAGATTATTTATCTTCATTGGGAATCAATGCTTTATATCTAACTCCTATTTTTAAGTCTAAATCAAATCATAAATATGATATTGAAGATTATTTCCAAATAGATGAACAATTCGGGGATGAAGCAACGTTGAAAGAACTAGTGACGAAAGCTCATGAAAAGAATATAAAAATAGTATTGGATGCCGTATTTAATCATATCAGCGAAGATAATTATCTATTTAAAGATGTAAAAAAGAATAAAGAAAAATCAAAATATTTTGATTATTTTATCTTTAAAGGTGATGATTATGAATGTTTCTCCATTTGTAAATATATGCCTAAACTAAATACAGATAATCCTCACGTAAGGCAATATTTAATTGGTGTTGGCAAATATTATATAGAAAAGTTTGATATTGATGGTTGGAGATTAGATGTTTCTGATGAAGTAAGTCATTCCTTTTGGAAAGAATTCAGAAGGGAAATGAAAAAAACTAAAAAGGATGTTGTTCTAATAGGTGAAAATTGGCATGAAGCTTCTAAGTATTTACAAGGTGATGAATTTGATTCAATTATGAATTATTCTTTTACCAAAGCTTTACTTGACTATCTAGCATTTGATAAATTTACCTCAAAGATGATGGCGGATAAGCTCAACGAATTACAAATTAGGAATATTACTCCTGTGAATAAAATGATGCTCAATCTTATTGACACTCATGATACGTTACGTTTTTATACGGAAATAAATAAAAATCTTGATAAATATTTAATTGCTTTAACGCTTTTATATTTTTATCAAGGAGTGCCTTGTCTTTATTATGGCGATGAAAGTTTAATGGAAGGTGGATATGATCCAGATTCCCGCAGGGGATTTATTAAAAATTGTGATAATGATGCTTTCCATCTTATTCAAGAATTAAGCAAATTGAGAAAAGAACCATCATTTACTTCTGGAGAACTTTACATTAAGAGTGAGGGTGATATATTGATTTTAGAACGTCAGTCACAAAAAGATTGTTATCGTTTGATAATTAATATTTCTTCGCCTTGCACATATAAAGCACAAAATGTAATATTGAGCAATAATTACAAATTAAATATATTAGGAAAATATAGTTTTGTGATGGAAAGAAGGGATGATAATGAAAGGTAATATTATTTCTATTGCATTGCACGGTATAATCTTATGTTCGATAATTACTACTTTTGGTGTATTATCGCTCAATGATAATACATCTAAGGAAGAACAAAGTAAATTTACAGGTGAATTAGAAAGAAATGTCACAATACGTGTTCTTGAAAATGATACCGCTAAAGAAAGTGGATATTTAAGTGAATTATTGAATGCGTTCAATGAAGCTTATGCCGAATATGGGATTGTGGCAAAAGACGCTAATATGGATCAATATATTGATTTGGAAACAGGTGGACCATATGGATATGGACCTGATGTTCTTTATCAAGCCAATGACGCTATTATGAAATATGTTACTGGTAGACATATTCTTCCTCTTCCAATCGAAGAGTTGGAATGTTATGAGTACACTAGTATGAATGCTTTTAATGCATATAAATACAAAATAGGCGACCAATCCTATTATTTTGGAGTGCCTGTTAACATTCAACAACCATTGCTCTTTTATCGTAAAGATTTGCTTCCTAGCGATTGGAAAGAAAATTATGATAAGGATAATGATGATATTCCTGATATGGTTGAATATTGGAGTGATCTTTATGCTTATTCTAAAGAGATAAGAGAAAAAAGTTCAGGACAAAAATATGGTTACATGAAATCATTGAATGATGGTTATTTCGCTTCCGGTTACTTCTTTTCTTATGGAGGTTATGTTTTTGGAGGCGAAGATGTCAATGATATATATGATATAGGCTTTTCAAAAAATGATAGTTATTTAGGAGGTCGAATAATAAGAGATTTGGCTTCAATTATGAATCTTGAATGTACGGAAGATACCATAACAAGGAACTCATATTCCCGTATGGCACAAGGCACATATTTTGCTACTATGACCACACCGGATGTATATTCTTTATTTGTTAAAGAATTAACTAATCAATATATTAAAGATGGATTAAATGAGAGTGACGCTTTAGCCAAAGCAAAAGAAAATATTGTGGTTAAAGATGTTCCTTTATTACCAGAAAGTGGGGATTTATCCGATAGAGATGGCCCGACTAAAAAAATGAAAGTGATGGGTGGAGTTAATGGATATGCTATTAGCTCTTATACCAAGTCTCCTAATGCCTCTTTAGAATTTGTGAAATTTGCTACAAGTTATTCTCTAATTAAAAAAAGAGCTCAAATGCTTTCAATTTCTCCCGCTAGGGAAGACGTTTCTAAAGAGGAGGGAGGCCTAAATAATATGATTTTTGATAATTTGAATAATGGCAATATATATGTTATGCCAAGCGTAAGAGAATTGGCACAAGTATGGACACCTCTTCAAACTTTTTGTGCTCAACTAGCGGACGATGTTTTAAATTCTAAAGGTAAATATGAAACAGATGAAGCGATTAAAAAGGGACTAGAAAATGTCGATCAACAAATATATGATGCTATTCACACACTCAATAGTTAGAAAGGAGAGAAAATAATGAAAGAACATAGAATAAAAAAGTTTTTTACAAATATAGGCTCTTTTTTCAAGGAAAAATTCAATAGCGCAAAAGAGATAATTATTGAGGGCGATCATAAAGTTACAGCTTCTATGTGTGTAATGGGGCTTGGACAGATGATGTATAAGCAATGGGTAAAAGGAATATTATATTTGCTTTGCCAAGTACTCTTCTTTACCTATTTCATTTGTCGAGGAGCTAAAGATATATTTTCTTTCTTTACTTTAGGAAGTGTAGAAAGTAATGAATGGTATGGTATTAAAGGCGATAATTCTATCGTTATGTTAATTATGGGAATCCTGGCAATCTTTATGCTGATTTTCTATATAATCATTTATATATCTAATATCAAAGATTGTTATAATACTCAATGTGCTTATGATACTTATAAAAGAGTAAATAATTTTAAAGATGATGTTGATAATTTGCTCGATAAATCATTTTATAAAACAGCTTTAGCTTTACCGATAATAGGTGTGATGGTTTTCTCAATCCTACCAATAACATTTATGATTTTAATTGCTTTTACCAATTATGGAGGAGATATAGTTCCTCCGAAATTAGTCGATTGGGTGGGATTTCAAAACTTCACCAAAATTCTGACACTTGGTCAATTTGCTCCTACATTTTTTAAGATTTTTTCTTGGAATATGCTTTGGGCTATTTTATCGACCGCAATTAATTATTTTGCTGGACTAGGTTTAGCGCTTTTGTTAAACAAGAAATGTGTAAAAGGCAAAGTGATCTGGAGAGCATTTCCGATTCTTGCTTATGCCATTCCTGGATTTATTTCATTGTTAGGTTTTAAATTTATGTTTTCATATGGAGGACCAATCAATTATTATATCTCTCTATTAGGTGGAGAAAAAATTGGCTTTTTAGGTTTGAATTCAAAATGGATGGCTCGTTTTATTGGACTTGGAGTAAACGCTTGGATCAGCGTTCCTTCTACTATGTTGTTAGCAACAGGAATATTGTCCAATATCAATAATGATTTATATGAAGCAGCTAGAGTGGATGGAGCAAGTAGTTTTAGACAATTTAGAAAAATTACTTTACCATATGTCATATTCGCCACTACACCTGTATTAATTTCTCAATTTATAGGAAACTTTAATAATTTCGGTATATTTTATTTTCTACGTGGTGGATTATATTCAGATGGATATTTCCTAGCATCAGATACCGATTTGCTCATTAACTGGTTATATAACATGTCGATAGATAATAATTATTATTCCGTTGGCGCGGCTATAAGCTTGATAATATTTATTATTACATCAGTTATTTCACTAATTGTATATGTTTTATCTCCAGCATATAGACAGGAGGAAACATTCAGATGATAAAAGATAAGAAAAAAATAAAAAATAATTGTAAAAAAGCATTAGATATTACAATTACATATTGCGTATTAATCATTATTGCTTTCATATTTTTCTTCCCTTGTCTTTGGTTAATTCTTGCTTCATTTTCCAAATCAGGTTCGATATACTCTTTCGATGGGTTCTTCCCACAAGAATATGGATTAGATGCTTTTAAAACATTGTTTACTGACACGGTGATGTATAACTATAAAAGATGGTTTTTAAATACCTTATTTATTGCTTCTTGCAGTTGTGTTATAGGAACATTATTAACAATTCTTACCGCATATTGTATGTCAAGATTCCGCTTTCGATCACGTAAGGCGATGATGAAAGCAACCTTAGTGTTAGGTATGTTTCCTTCTTTTATGGGTACCATTGCGGTTTATTTGATTATGACGCAATTCCATTTAGTTAATCAAATGTGGGGATTGATATTGATTTATTCAGCGCAAGCTCCAATGGGCTATATGGTTCAAAAGGGATTCTTTGATACTATTCCATATTCAATCGATGAAGCCGCTAGAATAGATGGAGCTAGTAATTTTCAAATATTTACTAAATTCATTTTACCTATGTCTAAACCGATGCTTGTTTATACTGCCTTGACATCATTTACTTGGCCTTGGAGCGATTTTATCTTACCAAAAATGTTATTGCAAGATAAAAATCTTTATACAGTCGCGGTTGGGTTAATGTCTTTAGGTGAAACTGAGTTTGCTCGTTTTGCCGCTGGTTCAATCATTATTGCGATACCAATTATTATTCTCTATTTTTGCTTAGTAAAATATATGATCAATGGTATGTCTGCCGGGGCAGTAAAGGAATAAAGGAGGTAAATTTTTATGGCAAAATTAAACTTAAAACATATTTATAAAGTTTATCCTAACGGAACAAAAGCAGTTTCGGATTTCAATATGGATATTTCTGATAAAGAATTTATTGTTTTCGT
The DNA here is from genome assembly GCA_051891155.1 of Bacilli bacterium. Classification (GTDB taxonomy): domain Bacteria; phylum Bacillota_I; class Bacilli_A; order RFN20; family CAG-449; genus UBA3210. Next base: position 1,403 of record JBJFEV010000059.1, on the reverse strand, counting down.
TGGACCATCTGGATGTGGTAAATCTACAACATTACGAATGATCGCTGGTTTAGAAAAAATAACATATGGTGAACTTACTATCGGTGATGAAGTTGTTAATTCATTAGAACCAAAGGAAAGAGATATTGCAATGGTTTTCCAAAATTATGCTCTATATCCGCATATGACTATTTATGAAAATATTGCCTTTGGATTAAGAACACGCCACATGCCAAAAGAAGAAATTGATAAAAGAGTTAAGGAAGCAGCGAAAACATTAGGTATCGAAGAATATTTATATAAAAAGCCAAAAGAAATGTCGGGTGGACAAAGACAAAGAGTTGCTTTAGGACGTGCGATTGTGAGAGAACCAAAAGTAATGTTACTAGATGAACCTTTAAGTAATCTTGATGCTAAACTGAGAACTCAAATGCGTTCAGAAATAGTCAAGTTGCATCGTAAATTAAATACTACATTCATTTACGTTACTCACGACCAAGTTGAAGCGATGACAATGGGAACAAGAATTGTTGTTATGAAGGATGGCTATATCAAACAAATCGATACACCAAAAAATTTGTATCGTTATCCTGATAATAAATTTGTGGCATCTTTTATTGGATCTCCTCAAATGAATTTCTTTAGAGTAACATTAACCAAAAAGGAAGAAAAAGTTGTAATTGATTTCTTAGATATAAAGAAAAATATAAGCGTTCCTTTTTCAAATTTTGTGAAGATAAAACCTTCATATTTAGATGGTAAAAAAGAAGTAGTCCTAGGAATAAGAAGTGAAAATATCAAATTAACTAAATCAAAGAGTAGTATATCTATGAAAGTATCTCACATTGAAGAACTAGGCAATGAGACTCTCATTTATGGAGATATCGATTTGAATAATGAATCCATTGTAGAGAGTTCTACAAGAGTAATTGTCAAAGCTCCTGGATTCTTGGAACTAGCTCCTAATAGTATTGTTGATATTTCTTTCGATATTGATTTCATTCATCTATTTGATAAAGAAAGCGAAGATAGTATTTTGCAAAGAGTGCCAGACAATAATTATGTGAATGTGGAAGTTAAGGAAAATAAATTATTACTTTATGGATTAGAATTCCTTTTGCCATCCGCGATAAAAGTATCTCCTTCTAAATATGAAGCTTTACTTCCTCTTGAATCAATATTAGTTAAAGAAGGAAAAGACGTGGAAGTGATCGAGACAGAAGAACTTAGCCAAGGATATTTACTATCTTTAAAAGTCAATGATCATATATTATTTGCCTATAGTAAAGAAAAATATCAATATGTCGAGTTAGATATTGATATGTCACAAATCACCTTGATTGGTAAGGAAAAAGAAGTATTAACTCCTATTTCAAAAAATAATTCTTTTGTCGGTGAATTTATCAATAGAAAAGTTAAGGATG
>JBJFEV010000058.1:0-9604 GCA_051891155.1 Bacilli bacterium | reverse complement strand
AGTTATTCCAATCGCTTTGATTTGAGTTGGTTCAACATGCAATTTAATTTTCAACTCATTAATAACATCTCCAACACTAACCCAAATTTCTAAAGCATCTTGTTCAACCCAAGAAGGCTTAGGAAAGAAATTAGTAACTTCTCTTTGAGACATATAAGCCATTTGCCCTTTTTTATTGAATAAAATAGCTCTAGATGATGTAGTTCCTTGATCAATTGTTAATATATATTCTTCCATTGTTTTTCCCCTTTATTTACCTTAATTATATGATACTTATATAAAAAAATAAAGATGGTAAAAAAATCAATAAACCATCAATCAAAACAAAAAGCATGGATGGAAATCCATGCTTAATTTATTATAGCTTTGTGATTGTTGATTTTTGAGAACTTAATTTGACATAAGTTTTATTATCGTTAGGGTGAGCGAATAATACTCCACCTGTGAATGAGAACTTATCACCGACCTCTAAGCTACTTAATACTGTCTTTTGCTTATCAGTTAATGCTGTTTTATGGATATAGAATGGTATTCTTCTTCCTGCACTATTTGTAGCGGCCATTTCATAATGGGTAGCTAATCCGACGAAATCCCACCAATATTTAGCGGTAGCAAAAGTTTCAACTATTGTAAGTTCTTCTGCTTCAACCAAGGAGTAATTCATTAATTTATGATTAATTACTTCTTCATCTTCACCTTGTCCAATCGTAAATGATTTTCCAACATCTACACCTTCTTTTGGAAGAGCTGATCCATTGAAGTTATAATCAACATCATCTAAGACCATTGGAATTACTTCCGGTCCACCCGACATTGCCAGTGTTTCAAAATCACCACAATAAACATCTATCGTGCCAGTGAATGCATTTGATAATGTACCTTCAAGGCTCTCACTAGTAGAACTTACTTCACCACTAAGTTTTACATATTGTCCTACAATTGGTTTTTGTGCAGTTGATGATACTGCCATAGCGGCATCTTTAGTTTGAACATAGAATAAGTTTGCTGAACCTGATAAGAATCCAACATCGATAAATGTGACTGTACCGATAACATCGACTGTTGTACCTTCACTAGCTTGCGCTGCTTCTAAATTTTTACTTCTATATTCTTTAATGATTTCATCATCAAATTCAATGACTGTACCTGTTGAATATTTTTTAGATGATATCTCTAACGATTTTATGAAAATTGGAGCATACATACTTCTGTTCTTATTTATAGTAATTCTTAATTTTCCTGGCATATCTGTATCATCAGTAGCAAAGAAAACTTTTTGGAATGTTCCAGAAGAGTGAACTTCTTGAACATCTGAAATAGGTTTAACATTACCAAATTCATCTACCATTTCAGCTTTAACTTCCGCCCAATCTTCATCTAACAAGCCTAATTCGATAATTACATAGTGAATTTGTTTATAGTATAAAGAGGTTGTTAATTCAACTTTTCTTATCATATCTGATCCTTTTTCACCAATTTGTATTGATGTAGGATTTGCTACGACCACGTTATTTTCATCGTAATAAGTAATTTGATATGAAGAAGTTGCTGCAGAATTTAATTCAAAAGTTAAATCATCATCAAGATAATGGCTTACATTGTAATTAAAATCCATCATTTGATTTTTAAGAGGAGAAGTATCTGCATCAATATCAACAGTTTGTCTTAATTCTCCCTTTAAAAATTTAACAGTATTAATATCTTTATGAGGATTGTTTTCTCCCCATTCTAAGGAAGAATTTTGCGCTTCATATCGATATATACCTCCTAAATCAGTACGTCGAGCAATGATTTCTTCTTCAGTTTCAGAAGTAGAACTTCCTCCACCTCCGGAAGTTGATCCACCTCCGCCTCCACTTCCTGAAGACGAATCTACATATGATATACCACCATTACATGTGCTCAAATCAGTTACATTATGATTATCAGTTTTTGAAGCAACTCCATCAGAATTTACTTCATAATAAGTTCCATCCGTTGTTTTGTAAATAAAATCAGATGAAGGAGTAAGGCCATTATTTTTACAACCGTTTGTATATTCAAGCCAAGCCGCTTCCGCTTCTGCTTTTGCTTTATCGTTATTTGCCTTGCTAATATATCCTGTTAATGATGGAATTAAAATAGCCGCTAAAATACCGATGATTGCTATTACAACAACCATTTCAACAAGTGTGAAACCCTTTCTATTTTTCTTTATCATAATCAACCTCCATAGTATGAATATTTACCCTATCCACGATAACTAGAATTACATTCATTATACATAATGAATTTAAGAAATACAAATAAATGGCATAATAAACCCTTTTTATGACAAAAATAAAAGAGCCAAATGGCTCAATTATCCTATTTTAGAAATTGTTAAAGCGATTCTAGAACGAATCTCCTCTAATCCTAAAATTTTAAGTACATAGTAAATATTTGGTGATGCTTTTGATGAAGTTAAAGCGATTCTTACCATTTCTGCAACATCACCAACATGTCCTAAATATTGATCTTTATTTTGTTTGTAAATCTTATTGTTTTCCGCAAATCCATGTCTTTGTCCTAAAATCTTTAAATCAGCAAACCATTCTTGCTCTGATTTATTATAGTCAACACTAGAAGCAAAATCGGATAAAATGTCCTTAATAACATCCTTAGAAATATTTGGATTAAATGGCAATTCTCCGCTCATTTTTTCACTGTAGTATGGTTCATAGAAAAACTTCACTTTTTCAAGGATATCTGAGTATTTTTCATAATCTTTACGTGGGTTATCTTTATCTTTTTCTATGGACATAATTTGAACAAATTTATCTTCGTCTTGTTCGATAAGTCCTAACAATTCTAAATTATATTTTTGTGCGTATTTTTTTGCTTCATCTTTCATTCTTTCGCCTGAATATGAGCCTAATAATTCTTTGGAGAAATATTTTACTTTATCTAAATCAAATAATGCTCCATCTTGCGAAATTTTACTAAAGGAAAAAGTAAAATCTCGATATGTTAAAGAAGGATTTTCAATTTGCCATTCTTCAAAATTAGAATTTGCAATAGTAAATAGATATGTTTTGAATGCATCGATAGGATATCCATCTTGTAAGAAGAATGAACATGCCGCTTCATTATCTTTACGTTTTGATAATTTTCTTCTATTGCCATTATCAAGTTTCATAATAACTGGAAGATGTGCGTATTGAGGAGCTTCCCATTTCATTGCATTAAATAAATCTAAATGTATTGGCAATGAAGAAAGCCATTCTTCACCACGAGTAACTACCGTAGTTCTCATAAAATGATCATCACATAAATGGGCAAAATGATAAGTAGGTAAACCATCGCCCTTTAAAATAACTATATCTTGATCATTTTCTGTTAATGAAAGATGACCTCTAATTAAATCATCGACTTCTATTTTATTATTGTGATCACCTAAAGATTTAAATCTAATAACGTATTTCTCACCAGACTTAATACGAGATATTTGCTCTTCTAAAGATAAATTTTTACATTTTGCATAAGTTCCATAATATCCAGTAATTTCCTTATTTTTTTCTTGTTCTGCGCGTAGTTCATCTAAATCTTGTGGAGTACAAAAACATGGATAAGCTCGACCAATTTCAATTAAATGCTTAATAACAGTTTTATAGATTTCCGCTCTTTCGGATTGTTTGTAAGGTCCGTATTGGCCTTTTTCTTCATCTCCTAAATATCCTTCATCTGGTATTACGCCAAAAACAGCGAGTTGATCGATTAATTCTTTTCCTGAGCCTTGAATCTCTCTCTTAGTATCTGTGTCTTCTAAACGGATATAAAATACACCATTTGATTGATTAGCCACTTTTTGTGAAATCATAGAAGTAAACAAACTTCCTGTATGTAAAAATCCAGTTGGAGAAGGTGCAAAACGAGTGACTTGTGCTCCTTGTGGTAAATTTCTTTTTGGATATTGCTTTTCAAAGTCCTCAATAGTTTTATCAATATCTGGGAAAATTAGATCCGCTAAATCTTTATTTGTATACATTAATTCCTCCTAAACTTAAAATATCAATATATTGATATCTTGTTTATTGCATATCTATTTTATCACGGAAAGACATTTTTTCTATATATTTATTTTGTTATTTAAATTTTCTTATATTTCCGCTAATAAATCAGCTTAATTCTAAGAAAATTATTCATCAAGAAAAATATAAGGAAAAATTTTTGCCTTAAAAATATAATTTTTAATTGAAATAGATGTGTGTAAATGTTATCATTAAGTGCGATAACTCAAAAGTAAAAAATTTACGGAGGTTACTATGGATAAAGTATTAAAAGCAATTGGTGGTTTTTTTAAGAGAATTTGGGAATGGATAAAAAATACTGCTTGGGTCCAACCAGTATTAATTGTCTCTTTAATTTTTGCAGTTATTTTTTCAATTAATCCAATTGTAAATGGTATTAAAAGCGCATTAAATAGCAACAACAAAGAAGGAGCATTCTACAAAGCTCACTCTAAAACTTTTAATGAAAAGAATTTCAATGCTGTCACTCAAGAAGATTGTTTAGTCATTTTTGTCGATTTAGAAAATGCTTCAAGTAAAGAAGCTGCATATACACTTGAAAAATATGTAAAGAATTTTTATACTCAAACAGAAAATGCTAAGATTTATGTCTTCAATTTTGGATGTGATGATGATGATTCATCTGAAAAAGAACGCATTGCAACTTTAATCGACGATAATATTCATGATACATTTGCAGATTTATATAACTATTATTTACCAACAGATAAATTTACATATAACATCAAATATTCCGCTTGGGATTCAAATGGTGAAAACGAATATTTAAATGGTACAACTACTTCTTCTCTTAACTCACCTACATTTGTAAGATATGAGAATGGAAATGCAGTTGATATAAGATTTGATATATCATCTTATACCGATAATAATGATAAATCTATTAATGAAATCACAATATTAACTGATTTATGGAATGGAACAAATAAAAACTAAGCGAAACGCTTAGTTTTTTTCATGCTCGATATTATTTTTTAAACACCATTTTACCGATATATTTTTCAATGATTCATATGCAAACTTCTCATAATCATCTTTAAGATTTAAATCTAATAAAGTTTTCTTAAATCTAACTTTTCTTTTATATCCTGAAAAAGCACGCATCAATTTAGGATAAATATTTTTATCCTTATGATATGAATCGATATATGCCCTTATAAGTTGATTGCTACTTACAGGGTTCTTTATATATATGAAACGTTTTGTTTCATCCTTTCGACATTCATAGAGCCTTTTCACACGATTGCTTCTTGCCAAAAGAAGTTCTAATTTATTTGGATAATGTTCATTGACTTCTAATTCATATTCATCTTGTTGATAAAAGAAAAGAAATTCATTATTAACCTTATCGTAATATGCAAACCGATCTTCGTTAGCGTAATGAGATGGTTGAGTGTTTTGTAATACTTCAATTACCTTATTAATATTCATATAATTCCCCTCAATGAATTCTTCATATAATCAATTATACCATAGAATATTATGAGGTCAATTATCTATATTTTTCTATTTTTGCATAGTATTTTGTTTCATTTTTCCATAGCAAACATTCTCTTCTTCTTGACTATATGTAGCATAATAAACAGGTCGAGGAATATAATGATGGACATGCTTAACATTAACAGGACATATAATTGGTTGCTCCACATAATAACAATAATTCTTTATACACTCCCTTGGTTCAAGAATTATTGGTTCACATTTACATGGGCAAGAACATTTTCTTGAGTACATAAAAAAACCTCCTAATCACCTTAGAATATGCAGGAGGATATTTTTTGTTTATTAATCGAATTACTTTTTTTGAAACATTTTTACCACGGAAGCAGGAACTAATGGAGTTATATCAACATTAGATTTATAAAATTCTTTAATAGTAGATGAAGAAATAAATCCTTTTCCCGTCGATGCCATCATAAATACCGTCTCAATAGAGGAATCAGCGTATTCATTGGCAGCCGCTAATTGAAACTCAAATTCAAAATCAGTAACAGCACGTAATCCTCTTACAATCACATTTGCGCCTAATTCTTTAGCTTTTCTAACAATCAAATCAGCAGTAAAAACAACTTCAACATTATCAAATGAAGCACAAGCTTCTTTCATCATTTGCACTCGCTCATCGACAGAAAAAAAAGATTTTTTTCCTGGATTAATAGCAACGCAAACAAACAATTTATCAAATACCTTTGTTGCCCTTCTAATAATATCTAAATGTCCATTAGTAACTGGATCAAAACTACCTGGATATATTGCTATTTTCATGTTTACCTCCATAAAACTGTTATATGTACCATTCCATAACGATAATGTTTTGTTTTTCTAAATCGAGAATCATCATCAAAAGGGACATCACTTTCTAAAACTATTATACCATCTTCTGTTAATCTTTGCTCATTCAATAAATAAGATATAACTTTTTCATAACTATCTTTTTCTTTATAAGGAGGATCAAGAAATACTAAAGAAAATTTTTCATTAGAATTTTGTAAATAAGACATATATTCACATTTAATAACTTCTGTTTCTTCTTCAATTCTTAATGATTTAATATTTTCTTTTATTGTTTTTACTGCCTCAAAATTATTATCTACAAAAACGCACCTTTTAGCGCCTCTAGACAATGCTTCTATTCCCAAAGCACCAGAACCAGCAAATAGATCTAACACGACTTTATCTTGAATATAAAATCCTAAAGAAGACATCAAAGCTTCTCGTACTTTATCCATAGTAGGACGAGTAGAATTTACATTGGGTTGCTTTAATACTAAATGACGATATTTTCCTGAAACGATTCTAATCATACTCCACCTACTTATTATTTAGAGGAACAATCAGAAGAAGAATATGGCTTTGTTATTCGATTTAAAAGTTGATATTCTAAATAGTGCAATGGTTCATTTACTTCTTGCAAACATTGATAATATTGTTGCACTAAAGGATGACTATCTAATCTTTTTTTAGCTTCAAAAAGTTCTTTTTGTTTCTTTTTAGCTTCTGTAGATGTTTCCTCTTCATGATTTAATAAAGAAGAGTATTCTCTTTCTAATCTTTTAAGTTCTTCACTTAATTTAATAACCTCATCATCATTTTCAATAAGGTCATTCAATTTTTTTAAATTTTCCCTAGCAGGATCATTTTTTAAAAGAGAAGCTATTTCTTCAATTTGTTCATGAATATCTTTCATTGTTCTCACCGTTATAATTATATGGTTAGAGCAATTCTTTTGCAAGTGCAACCATCATGCTTATATCTTCAATACGATCCGATAAACGTTTTCTTCTTTTTGTTTTATATTCTTCTTCAAATTCCTTAAACAAAAAAGGATTATAAGATAAAGCGCGATGAAAAGAAGGATTTTCCCTTAAAAAAAGAAACATATCCTTATTTAAATCCATCTTCAAAATTAAATCATTTCTCATCAATCATCATCCTTGATAAACGATGTATTCTTTTTTCTTGTTGGTTCACTAGATGTAACCTCTGATATCACATTTAGTATTTTTTTCATCGAATTAAGGCCTTCCGCTACTTTATCAATATCAACGCCTGTAAGTGCATCAAAAAAGGAAGATAAAGTACTAGAGGATTCATTTTCATTATTTTCTCCATTAATATGTTTTAAAAAAACAGGATCCTTTTCTCCGTTTTGTAAATATCGATCATATAGTTCTTGCCAAGTATAGTCTTTGTTATCCACTAAAGTCTTAAGTGAAGGATTAGCGGCTATAAACTTTTGAAATTCTTCCATTCTATTCATATATATCACCATTACATCATATGAAATGTAAAAGAAAAAGATTATTCTTTTTGTTTCATTTATCAAACTTCTTCATACATTATAGTAGTTAGGAGGTGCTTTCTAATGTATTACTATGGTCCAAACTACGCTTATCCTCAAGGTGGATATGCTTATCCATATGGAGGAAATAACTCATCTTGGGGAGGAGTATTTGCAATTATTCTTGTCCTATTCATCTTACTAGTTATTATCGGTGTAGGATTCAATAGAAACAGCAATCAAAATACTTGTTGTGGAGGGTTTTAAAAACCCTCTTTTTTTATCATTTTATATATAAATTATTTCAAAAAGCACTTGATTTTGATAATATATCATTGCAGGTGATAAATTATGTTGAAAGTTGTAAAAGATAATGTAGCAAGTCTACGAGAAAAATGCGAACTTGTAACTCTTCCTCTATCAAAAGAAGATGAGAAAACACTTAAAGAAATGATATCTTATTTAAAGAAATCACAAGATGAAAAATATTGTCAAAAACATCATATTAGAGCAGGAGTAGGTCTTGCTGCCCCTCAAATTGGCATCAATAAAAGAATGTTTGCAATATATTATACTAATGAAGACGAAGTTATCCAATATGGATTAGTCAATCCTAAAATCATTCAAAATTCCACGAAAAAAGTAGCCTTAAAAGGAGGCGAAGGATGTTTATCAGTCGATGATGACCATCATGGATATGTCTATAGATACGACAAAATTGTTATGAAAGCTTACGACATTGTTTCGGGAAAAGAAGTGTTAATTAAAGCCAAAGGATATGATGCGATTGTACTTCAACATGAATATGATCACTTAGATGGAATCCTTTATTACGATAGAATAAACAAACAAGAACCTAATAAAGAAATTCCAAATTCATATTTATTGTAGAAAAAGTCCTTTTTTAGCGAAAAAAGGGCTTTTATTTAAATAATAATTTCTTTATTTTTTGGGTAAAATATATTATACTAGAGAAAAGAGATCGATAACGATAATATTTAGAAAGGTTTTATTTTTGGTATGTCAACTATAACAAATTTCATTGCTTCACCAGTTAGAATATTTGCCCTAGGTGGCTTAGGTGAAGTAGGCAAAAACACATATATTGTTGAAGATGATGATACACTAGTTATCATCGACGCTGGAGTATTGTTCCCTGAACAAGGATTTTTAGGAATTGATTACGTAATTCCTGATTATACATATTTGAAAGCAAATAGCAGTAAAATCAAAGCTTTATTTATTACTCATGGCCATGAAGATCATATCGGGGCTATTCCTTTTTTGCTACAAAATGTTAATATTCCCGTTATATATGCTCCTCGCCTTGCAGCAGCATTAATTAAAAATAAATTAGAAGAACATAGACAACAATCAAGGGTTAAAATTGTCGAATATACGGAAGAGTCACATATAAATGTCGGTGATTTTAGTTTTTGCTTTTTCCGCGTAACCCATTCCATACCTGATTCATATGGAATATGTGTCGATACGCCTCAAGGAAGAATAGTAACAACTGGTGACTTTAAAATAGATTTAACTCCAATAGGTCCAGATATCTCTTTATCCAAGATTACTCGTCTTGGTGATGAAGGGGTTGATTTATTATTATCCGATTCTACTAATGCTGAAAAAGAAGGATACACACCATCTGAATCTAGCGTAGCGGGTGCGATTGATGAAATATCTAAAATTACATCTCAACGTTTAATTATTTCCACATTCTCTTCTAACATCTCGCGCTTATCTCAAATCACTGATTCTTGTATTAAAT
>JBJFEV010000057.1:0-9808 GCA_051891155.1 Bacilli bacterium | reverse complement strand
GTATTCCTAACAGCGACATTTGTAAGGTTCGTGGAATAGGTGTAGCACTCAATGTCAAAACATCGATACCTCTTGCTACTTCTTTAATTCTTTCCTTATGTTCTACGCCAAATCTTTGCTCTTCATCAACAATTAATAATTTAAGTTTTGGTATGACAATTTCTTTCGATAATAAGCGATGCGTACCAATTATCAGATGAACTTTCTCATCTTTGATATCTTGCATTAACTTTTTTTGTTCTGAAAGAGGCACAAAACGAGAAAACATTGCGATGCGAACACCGAACAAAGAGAAGCGTTCTAAGGCTCTTTCATAATGTTGTCTAGCAAGTAAAGTAGTAGGGCAAAGAAGAGCCACTTGAGCGCCAGAAAGAATGGCTTTAAACGCCGCTCGAAAAGCTACTTCTGTTTTTCCAAATCCAACATCACCACATAGTAAACGATCCATTGGATGAGGGGACATCATATCTTTTTTGATATCTTCAACTGCTTTTTCTTGATCATCGGTTAATGGGAAAGGAAAGGCTTTTTCAAAAGCCTTTTGAAACTCATCGTCTTCTTTAAAAGCAAAACCAAGTTCAGCATTTCTTTGTGCATACAAAAGTAATAATCTTTCCGCAAGATTATTAATTTTATCTTTGATTCTATTCTTTGTTCTCGCCCAATCTGTTCCGTTTAATTTATTGATTTTTGGAACAGCTCCCTCCTTAGAAACAAATTTTCTAACTAATTTGAATTGTTCCAATGGAACATATAATACATCGCTTCCTGCATAATGAATTTTTAAGAAATCTTTATGAACATCTAATGTTTTTAATGTCACTATTCCTTCAAATCTTCCTATACCACTTTCCTCATGAACAACATAGTCACCTATTTCTAATTCTTCATAACTCTTGATGACCTTTGCTTGTTTATAACGATGCAAGAATTTTGAAACGCTTGGCTTATATCCAAATATTTCTTTCGCGGATAAATAAATTATCTTTTCCTTTATTAGTTCAAATCCGTCGCTTAATTTGTAATGGCATAAAGCTAAAGAAGAAGAAGGGAATCCACTAAAAAGGATTTCTTCATATTTCTCATTCGCATCATCAAGATACAGTTTATAAGTCTCATATTGTACATCATCTAAACAAACAATAACTTTTTTTCCTTCATCAATGTATTCATTAATGATGTCTATGGATTTCATAATGTTTGGAGCGACGTTAGTTACCGCTCTTATTCCTAATTCAACATCATTATCGCCTTCATATGTGGAATGAGTCACTAAGTTTCTATGCGAATGTTCTAAGCTTTCTAAATAATCATCGAATAAATTATATGATGACAAAGCTAATCCCGCTTTACATAATTCTGAGTAATATAGATATGATTGACTAATTAAAAATTCATAAGAGTTATCACATTTCTCTTTGTCATAAACTATAGTTAAGTCAGGATTAAAATAATCTAAAATATTACATTTATGTTTATAAATAAATGAATAATATTTATAATCTTTTTCCCTAATTCCTTCATTAACAATTTCATCGATATCATTTCTAATTCTTTGATCAAGATTTAAATATGCATCATATGGTATTTTATCTTTGCATTTTACTAATTCTGCTTCTAACAAGGAAGCCACATTATTTTTATCCTCATCATCAAGCAATAGATCAGTCGCAGGATAAATATCCACTTTGTCGATATTTTTAATTGATAATTGATCATTCATGGAAAAGAAACGAATTGATTCAATTTCATCATCAAAGAATTCAATACGGATTGGGTTATCTTGATTAATTGGAAAAATATCTAAAATATCGCCTCTTAAGGCAAATTGTAAAGATTGATCTATTTTATTAACACGTGTAAAAGATAAAGCGATAAGCTTCCTAATAATTCCATCGATGGAGTAACTTTTTCCTACTTCAAAATGTAATGAATTTTTTTCAAATAATTTCTTTTCAGGTAAGTAACGAGTTAAGGAAGCCACATGGCAAACTAAAATCGCACTTTTATTTTCCAAACATTTTCCTAAAACATAAAGACGTTGAGCTAACATCTCTTTTGAATATGCTTCCACATCAAGTCGAAGCACTTCATCTTGTGGAAAAAATAATACGTGTTCCTCTCCTAGCAAGGAAACAAGTGATTCATACACCTGTTGTGCACTATAGAGATTAGATGATACAACGCATAATCTTTGTGGCTTTTGGCTATATAGTGTTCCTACAGTAAGAGCTAAAGAAAGACTATCTTGAACGACAAAACGCCCATCTTTTTTCTCAAGGTGGGCTATAACATCATTGTTTTTTATCTTATCAAAGATAGTACTCATTTTTTTCTTCTTTCTTAGTTAAATTTACTCATTGCTTTATCAAATCCATTACGGACTATCTCTTCTAATGCATCGCAAGCCTTAACTATAGCTTGATCAATTTTTTCTTGTTCATCGCTTGATGGTTTTCCTAAAACATAATCGACAACGGAAATAGGACTTTTTCCTATACCTATTCTGATTCTTTTAATATTTTGTGTCTTTAAAAGGTCGATGATATTTCCCATTCCCTTTTGTCCCCCTGATGATCCGTTCTTCCGCAAGCGTATTTTTCCTACTTCTAAATCCATATCATCATAAATGACAATCAATTCTTCTTCCTTAATTTTAAAAAAATGCATTATTTCTAAAACAGATTGTCCTGATAAATTCATATATGTTTGAGGTTTTAAAAATAAAACTTGTTCACCACAAAACATCGCTTTAGTATATAATCCATGAAATCCCTTTTTATTTATCTCTTCCCCCACTCTTTCTTCCATCAAATAATCAAGAGTCATAAATCCCATATTATGGCGAGAGGAAGCATATTCACTACCAGGATTTCCCAGTCCGACAATAAGTAACATTTTTTCAACCTCCATAGTAATAAATTAACGTTATCATTATACATTATTTTGAGGGAAATAAAATGAAAAATAAATCTTTAGTCTTAAGATACGCATTAGGAATGTTTGCTTTAACCTTAGTAGGTCAATTATATCATAGCTTCTCATACTCTTATTATGTGGACAAGGAAGCTTTAATTTCTCTAAGCTTAGCCACTATTTCCAAAGTAATATTTATCTTAGTCGATGGCCTAAACGATGTTATCTTTGCTTATTTATCTGAAAAAACGAAAAGCAAAATTGGTAAACGCCTTCCTTGGATTCTCTATGCTTTTCCTTTTTTTCCACTTTGTGTTCTACTCACATATGTGATAAATAACACCATGAATTTTTCTTCTAGTTTTTTCTTTATGTATTATTTGCTTATCTCCATACTATTCGAAAATGTCTCAACAATATTATATATCAATATAGGTGCTTTATTTCCTTTGCTATTTAAAAATGAAGAAGAAAGATCTAGCGCTTCATCTTGTCGTCACGCTTTGGAAGTCATCGCTATTGGTATTTGTTTGGTTTTGACTCCAATCTTACAAGAAAAAATTGAATATATTGGAGTGTGCGTTATTTACGGTATTATTTATATACCATTAATGTTGATTTTGTTAAAAGGATTAAAGCATGATTATTCACTAGATTATAAATACAAAACAAAATATTCCTTTAAACAAACTATCAAAGATTTCTTCTTCAATAAAAACATCATCATATACCACCTCTCCTCTTCCTTTGTTTTAGCGGCTTTATCTCTTTTATTAACTTTATATCCTATGTATGCCCGTTATACCCTAAAGCTTAAATCCTTCGAACAAAGTATATTAATGGGAATATTGTTTATTTGTTGCCTCTTCTCTTTATTTATTTGGAACAAAATTATCAAAAGAATTGGTCATCGAAAAAGTTATGTTCTAGCCTATATTTTATTCCCTATAATGCTTTTTTCATTATTTATTCCCAAAAACTTTATTGAGTCTATAATTATTGTTGTAATATTTTCCCCTCTTTGTGGAGGAGTACTAATAACCCCTGATCTGATGAGCAGTGAAATATTAGATTTAGACAAAAAGAAAAACAAAGTGTCAAGAGAGGCTTCCTTTATGTCTCTTGGCACTTTATTACAACGAGTATCGATAATGATCAGTGCATTATTTATGTCTATCATTGGATCTCTATTTGGTTATGTTGATGGAGGTAGTCCCGGAGATAATCCATCATTAACATTTAGAATTATCGTTGGAGTTCTTCTACCTTTAATATCACTTATAGGAGGAATATTAAGCGTAGTATATTATAAACTTAGTAAGAGCGATATTAACGATTCTTAAACGAATCACAATATGCACATTTATTTTTTCTCACGATTAAAACACCAGGATTGGTACAATAGGACGAGTAATTAGATACACATCTAGCGCATTCACATTCAATCATATGCTCATCTAAAGATGACATATCGCTTTCCTCTCCATACTCTTCTAACAATGTTGTATTTACTAGATTTTCATCTCTCAACGCTTCATAACTTTCACATTTTGGAGTATCGTTAACCTTAATCATGTTTTTGGTACAATGTTGATGAGAATTATGTTTGCAATTTGTTTCATTGCATTTAATTTTAGACATTTTTTATCACCTCGTATTTAGTATGTGAACAAAAATAAAAATTATTTAAAAATTTCTTTTCTTTGTTGACTTCACCTTTTTCTTGAAGTATTCTTAAAAAAACCGATGATTAGGAAGTTAGTTTATAAGAGCATTTATAGAGAGTAGCAGATGGTGGAAGTGTTACATTAGCATTATAAAAAGTGGGCCTAAGAGGGATGGGGTGAAATGATAGTAATTCCATACGGGAGCTCCCGTTATAGAGTAGGGGTTTGTTAGAACTCTGTCGAGTGGCTATTTTTATAGCAATTTAGGTGGTACCGCAGGTGAATATTATTTACACTTGTCCTAAAAGAAGTGATTCTTTTTTAGGCAAGTGTTTTATTTTTTCATAAAAGCCTAAAAAAGGGAAAGGAACTATTATTTATGAAAAAATTATTAACTTTATTAACTGCGTTGGCTTTGTCTATCCCATTATTTTCATGTTCGGAATCAAAGCAATCAAAAAACATCTGCATTGTCAAATTTGGCACGCACACTTCTCTAGATGAAATTGAAACATCAATTACAGATAGGTTAATCGAAAAAGGATATGGCAGCGAGGATTATAATATTAGCCTATATAATTCCAATTTTTCAAGTGCAGATACTGCTTCTATTATGCAATCAATTAAAGATAAAGCCGATATTGTTGTGGCCATTGCCACACCTGTTGCACAAGCCGCATACAACAGTTTAAAAGATACTACTCCAATCGTCTTTGCTGCAGTATCCGATCCTATAGGAGCGCATTTAGTATCTTCTTTAGAATCTCCTACTGAAAATATCACTGGCACAAGTGATGAAATTCAAGTTGACTTAATCATTGATAAAGCTTTAGAAGTTGATCCTTCATTATCAAAACTTGGTTTTATTTATAATCCAAGCGAAGATAACTCAGTATCTAACAAGGCCAAAATTGAAGCTTATTGCCAAGAAAAAAATATTCAAGTTATCTCTTCTACTATTCAAAATGCAGGAGAAATGAGTGAAGTCGCTTCCGTTTTAGTCAATAAAGTAGATGCAATTTTTGTAACTGACGATAATACCGTAGCATCTTCTATGTCAATTCTTGCTTCAATTTGTCGAGACAAAAAAATACCTTGTTATACAGGAGCGGATAGCGAAGTAAAAGATGGTGGTATGCTCTGTGTAGGTATTAATTATACTTTACTTGGCCAAGCAACCGCTGATATGGTTATCTCTATTCTAGAAGGTACAAAAATTAAAGATATCCCAGTCAAAGTATTTAAGGATAATCTTAAAACATATTTAAACACTAGCTACATTGAAGAAACAAATATTACCATTCCTTCTTCTATTTTAAATGATCCTAATTTAGTCCAAATAACCGATAATGATTAAACAGGAGTATTTAAGTATGATATTAAATACATTAACCTTAGGATTCATTTTCGCCTTACTCGGATTTGGCATCTTTCTATCTTTTAAAATATTAAATTTTACTGATTTAACAGCGGAAGCTTCCTTCACTCTTGGAGGAGCTATCGCTGTCATATGTTGCCAAAATAATCTATCATTTCTTGGAATAGTATTAGCGTTTTTAGGAGGTGCTGGAGCGGGTACTATCACCGCTTTATTACATACTAAACTCCACATCGATAAAGTTTTATCAGGCATTTTAACATTGACTGCTTTTTATACAATAAACTTATGGGTTACAGGTTTAGATCCTAATATTTCACTAGATAAAAAAACTATTACTATCTTTCCTAGGAATAATGATGTAGCATCCTTATTTATCGCAATAGGTATAGTTATAATAATCGGTGTATTATTATTCATTTTTTTCAAAACGAAAACCGGCTTGTCAGTACGAGCATGCGGTGATAATGAAACGATGATTGAAACGCAAGGAGTTAATATTGATAATCTCAAGATTATCGGATTAGCTTTATCTAATGGACTTATAGCTTTATCCGGTGCGCTATTTATGGAGCAACAAAGATATTACGATTCTTCTTTTGGAACAGGAATGATGGTCGTAGGAGTAGCCACGATTATTATGGGTGAAGCTTTGATTAGATTTAGACATAGTTTACCATTTATGTTAGTGGCCATTTCTTGTGGAAGCATCATCTATCGTTTCATTTATATCTTTGTTCTTCTTATAGGGGGAGAACCTACAACCATGAAATTGATCAGTTCGATTTGCTTAGTCGTTTGTATATGTCTATCAAAAATTAAATTTAAAAAGAAGGTGAAGAACGATGCTTACTCTCTCTAATATAAATGTCATTTTTAACGAATCTACATCATTAGAAAAAAAGGTATTATCTTCTCTGTCTTTAGAGGTAGAAGAAGGGGACTTTATTTGCATTCTTGGCTCTAACGGTGCTGGTAAATCCACTCTTTTCAACAGTATCATAGGGGCTATACCATATTATGGCGATATCATATTAAATGGAGAAAACATTTCTAAATTAAAGAAAAATAAAAGAATGAAAAATATTGGCATTGTATACCAAGATCCATTAAAAGGTACCGCTCCTCACCTCAGTGTTTATGAAAACATCCTTCTAGCAACAAAAGAAAAAACTTTTCTAAAAAAAGGTTTTATGAAGTCATTAAAAGAAAAGATTATATCCGATTTAAAAAAATTTAATTTAGGTTTAGAAAATAATTTAAATACTGCTTGTGAACATCTAAGTGGAGGAATGCGTCAAGCTTTGTCTTTATATATGGCCACTTATTCTAATCCAAATCTTCTTTTACTTGATGAGCATACAGCGGCCTTAGACCCCAAAACACAAGAAATAATTATGAATATTACTGCTTCACTAATTAATGAAAGAAATATCACCACATTAATGATTACACATAATTTAAAAACTGCTTTAACATATGGTAATAGACTTATTATTTTAAACAAAGGAAAAGTTGTTTTCGATGTTAAAGGAGAAGAAAAGAAAAACTTAACCGAAGAAAAATTGCTTAAAGGATATTCTTCTTCCTTATCAGATGAAACTATATTTTCTGCTTTTTCTGCTTTTTAAATTTATTTCTATTTTATATATAGTGATTTTGCTTTAAAATAATATAAGTGAAGGAGAAGAAGAAAAATGAACAAAATAAAAAACTTTTTTTCTCGTCTTGGAAAAACATCATCTTATTTTCTAAAAGGTATTGCTGTAGGAATAGCTATGATTATTCCTGGTGTATCCGGAGGAACGCTAGCAGTAATCCTCAAAATATATGATGATTTAATTAATGCAGTAAACCAATTATTTAAGCACTTTAAAGAATCAATGAAAGTAATTTTACCTGTTCTTCTTGGAGCAGTCGTGGGCTTTATAGCTTTAGTTTTTCCTTTAAAATGGGGACTTAAACATTGTCCTTTAATTGTTGTCACTTTATTCGTAGGTTTTATCGTTGGTTCTCTACCTTCTTTATATAAAAAGGTATATAAAAAGGAAACTCCTATTTCCATTATGTGGGGCATAATCTTTTTAGCCTTAATGATTGGAGTATGCTTTTTACCTTCATCTAATGTAAGTACCATTTCTTTAGATGTAGGCACTTGGTTTTATTTAGTTTTAGTCGGGTTTATTATATCTTCCGCTTTAGTGGCTCCTGGTGTTTCTGGATCAATGCTACTAATGGTATTAGGATTTTATGAATCGATATTAAATATCGTTTCAGAAGTAATTAAATTTCAAAATCTTGGACATAACATTCTAATTCTTATTCCTTTAGCCATAGGAATAGTGCTTGGTTTCTTCGTCGTATCTTTTGTAATGGGCAAACTTTTAAAGCATTATCCTGTCCCTACATATTTTGCCATCATTGGACTTATCGTAGGATCTATCGCTTGCATATACACTAAAACATTTAGTGAGTATGAAGTTGTTTTAGATGCCCTTCAAATCAGTTTAAGCGTTATTTCATTTATTATAGGTGGAACCATATCTTTCTTAATAGGAAGAAAAGATAAAGAAAAAGAAGAAATTGTTAGTGAGGAAAATACCGATGGACAAAGCTCTCAGCACTTGGATTAGTCAACATTTAAATATTGTTCTATCTTATATATCTCTTATCTTTACTTGGCTTAGTGAATTTGGAATTGTCGTCATTGCTTTTTGCTTATTTATGAGTGCCTATCACGGAATTAAAAATAAGAAATTATGTTTAACATTCTCATTCGGTTTATTATTCTTTGGCATTTGTTGGCTTCTTCTTGATGGTGCTGGTTTTCTACCTTTCTCTATCAAATTTTTAGTCAAAAGAACAAGACCATATCATGAAATTGATGGATTCGTGCAAATGATGGACAAAATCCATTATCGTCACCCTTCTTCTTATTCTTTCCCTTCTGGTCATACATTCACCGCTTTCTTTTTAGCAACCACGATATTTATTAGATGGAGAAAATGGGGATATGTTACTTTACCACTTGCTTTAATGGTAGGATTTTCACGCATTTATCTTGGTGCCCATTATTTATCAGATGTACTTGTAGGTGGACTTTTAGGTGTTTTCGTGGCTATCGCTAATTTTTTCATTTGCAAATTAATATACAACAAATTAAAGAAAGAAAATATCCATTATGCGATTAGATAAGTTCCTCTCCTCTTGTGGAATCGGCACAAGAAAAGAAGTAAAAAAATTAATTAAAGATAAAAGAATAAGCGTCAATGGTTCTTTTAATGTTAAAGATTCAATGAATATAAACGAATTAGAAGATGAAGTGATGTTCGATGATGAAATTCTAGAATACAAAGAATTTTATTACATTCTTCTAAATAAACCAAAAGGATATTTATCTGCGACAGAAGATAATTACGCTCCAACTGTTCTTGACTTAGTGAGTGAATATTCTTTTGTTAGTCTTTTCCCAGTTGGAAGACTAGATAAAGACACAACCGGTTGTTTATTGCTTACTAATGATGGTCCTCTTGCTCATCGACTATTATCACCAAAGTATCATGTTGATAAAGTTTATGAAGTAGAGATCGATAAAGAAATGAACAACTTTGAAAAAGTTAAATCCAGTTTTGAAAAAGGTATTCCTATGGACGATGATACAACCTTACCTGCGAAAATAATTATGAAAGATTCTACTCATTTTGAATTAACTTTACATCAAGGTAAATTCCATCAAGTAAAAAGAATGTTTGAGTATTTTTCTTATAAAGTCATTAATTTAAATAGAAAAAAATTTGCCTTTTTAGATTGTTCTTCCTTAGAGCAAGGAGAATATCGCTTGTTAACT
>JBJFEV010000056.1:0-9854 GCA_051891155.1 Bacilli bacterium | reverse complement strand
TTTTTCTTACTTTATTTATTTTATGCATACGCGCGCATTATATGCGTGCGCGTATATATGATTTTTTAACATAAAAAAAGATTGGTATACATACCAACCTCTTTTTGATTACTTCTTTGATTTTGAACTTAAAACAATAAGGGCAATCCTTAAGAATATATAAATAAAATCAGAATACAATTGCATAGCGCACATGATCGCTAAAGAAGATGAAGTTTCACCAGCAAGTTGCAATCTCTTAATTCTATTTGAATCAATGATTACATATCCTAAAAATACTCCTAAAAATACCATTTCAATTATATAGTTAAGTTCTAAGCTTCCAAATATTAAAATGTTTAATAATGAAATAATCATTCCTCCAAATAATAAGGAACTAATAAAGGCCCCAAACCCAAAGAAATCACGCTTAGAAAAGTGACCATAAAGAGCAAGGCCTCCAAAAACTAACGCAGTAATTCCGAAAGAAATTGCAAGTACATCGCCTGATAAAATAATAAATATAGGAGAAATCATCGCGCCCATAGCTATTGAATAAATAATAAATGCGACAAGCGTTGCAGAAGATGATTTATTTTTATATGCATTCATATTTATTAAGAAGCTAGTAATTAAAACCACTATTGCCCCTCCATAGAAAGCAAACATCATAATTTCTGGGTAATAAGTGATTAATTTCCCTAGTCCTATCCCTACTAAACCAGACACAAACATTGCAATTCCTAAAAATAAATATGATTTAGCTAAAAATGGAATTTCAGCAACTACGCCTGACGTTTCATTACTATAATACTCTTCATCTTGAAAGTTATGTGTATTGTTATCCATAATTTATCCTCCTTGTAAAAAAAGGTGTAGTACATAACTACACCTTAAGAATAATCTTATTTTGCTAAATTTTCAATCATTGCCTTAAATGATTCTACTTTTAATGAAGCGCCACCAACTAAAGCACCATCGACATCATCGCAACCTAAATATGCTTTCACATTTTCTGGTTTAACAGATCCACCATAAAGAACTAATACTGAATCTGCAGATTCACCATACATATCTCTAATGATATCTCTAATGAATTTACAAACATCTTGAGCTATTTCTACAGAAGCATTTTTGCCTGTACCAATAGACCATACTGGTTCGTAAGCAATAACAACTTTCTTAATGCAATTTGAACAAAGATTTGCTAAACCTTTTCTTAATTGTTCTTCAACAACTACTTTAGTTTCGCCATTTTCAAATTGTTCTAATGTTTCACCAACACAATAAACAGGAACCATATCATTATGTACTAATTCAACAATCTTTTTATTGCATTTTTCATTAGTTTCATTATCGTATTGTCTTCTTTCAGAGTGACCGATAATAACTGTATCAATATTGCAAGCTTTTAACATGTCAATTGAAATTTCGCCTGTGAATGCACCGCTCTTTTCAAAGTGGCAGTTTTGTGCACCAACAATTAAATATGGATTACAATTTTCTTTAACTGCTGTTAAACAAACATATGTAGGACAAACACCAACTAAAATATCGTGAGCTTTGGCAAATTCAACGATTTCTGAGGAAGCAAGAGCAAACTCCTTAGCTTCTTGTGGAGTTTTGTTCATCTTCCAGTTACCCATTAATAATTTTTTTCTCATTAAATTATTCTCCAATTACATCAATTCCAGGTAAATGGCCATCATTTTCAATCATTTCTAAAGAAGCTCCTCCACCTGTAGAAACATGTGAGAATTTTTCTTTAAATCCTAATTTTTTAGCGGCAGAAGCTGAGTCACCACCACCGATAACTGTAAATGCACCTTGTAATTCAGCACAAGCTGAGCATACTGCTACAGTACCTGCTGTGAATTCATCTCTTTCAAATACACCCATTGGGCCATTCCAGAATACTGTCTTTGCTTTAGCAATTTCTGCTTGATATAATTCTTGTGTTTTTGGACCGATATCCATACCTTGATATCCTGCAGGAATTTCATCAACAACTTTGATATCAGTTGGATTTTCAAAATCATTTGCTACTACTGCATCAACTGGTAATAAAATCTTACCTGATTCATACATTCTCTTTGCATAATCAACAAAATCTGGTTCACATGGGGAATCGCCAATATTTTTTCCTAAAGCTTTTTGGAAAGTATATGCCATAGCGCCACCGATAATGACCTTATCACATTTCTTTAATAATGATTCAATAACCTTAATCTTATCAGATACTTTAAATCCACCTAAGATAGCGATGTAAGGATGATTTTCTGCAGGGACTTCAACAACTCTCTTTAAAGCGACAACTTCTTTTTCTACTAAGAAGCCAACTGCTGTTTGTTTTCCTTCTGCTTTTAATATTTCTGGTACACCATATGTGGAAGCGTGAGCACGGTGAGCTGAGCCAAATGCGTCCATAACGAATGCATCGCATAAAGAAGCCCATTCTTTTGATAATTCTGGATCATTCTTTTCTTCACCTTTTTCATAACGAGTATTTTGAACTAATAATACTTCGCCATTATTTAATGATGCAACTAAATTCTTTAATTCATCACCGCGAGTAGCAGGGCTAAATTTAACGTTTACACCTGGAAGTAATTTTGCCAATTCTTCACTGACTGGAGCCATATTGTTTTTTGCTTTTTGAGCTTCAACTACTTCTGGAGCTTCTTTGTGTTTAATCTTTCCTAAGTGAGACATTAAAACTACTTTAGCATTCTTGCTTAATAATTCTTTAATTGTTGGTAAAGCAGCAACGATTCTGTTATTGTCAGAAATAACACCATTCTTTTGAGGAACATTGAAGTCAACTCTTACTAATACTACTTTGCCTTCGACTTGTAGGTCTTTTACATTTTTCATTGATTAATTCTCCTTTTAAACTAAATTATATTTAGTTCGCATATTTATTATATTATTTTTTCCTTTACGTAGTAAAGAAAAGAAAATCATTTTTATAATAATTAAGTATATTTTTACTGAGTTATTCCTAAACTATAATAAGTAAGGAATAAAAAATATGCACTATATACCCTCTGTGAGTATCCCAACATATGAAGGAAATAAAAGTTTTGATATTTACTCGATGCTTTTGTATGAAAGAATTATTTTTATAAGTGGTGAAATAACATCTGATTTAGCTTCTCTAATCGTTAGTGAAATACTATATTTAGAAGCGATGTCAGAAGAAGATAAAATTACTATATATATTAATTCTCCTGGTGGAGAGGTTAACGCAGGTCTTGCCATATACGATGCAATCAAGCATTGTAAATGCCCTATTTCAACAATCGGCACTGGTTTATGTGCATCGATGGGCGCTATTATCTTAGCAGCTGGAGATGAAGGATTACGTTACGCTTATGAAAACTGTGAAATAATGATCCATCAACCTCTAGGAGGAAGCGAAGGTCAAGTATCCGATTTAGAAATTATGACCAAAAGGTTCATTTATCTAAAAAACAAATTAACTTCCATTCTAGTTGAAAACACTAAACAAGATACAAAAAAGGTCACACAAGATTGTGACCGTAATTTCTTTTTATCTAGTGAAGAAGCTAAAGTTTATCATCTTATCGATGACATTTTATACTCTAAGTCTTCTAAAGAAAAATCTTTAACCCCTTGTAATAAATAAGATAAATCACAATTTAAAGCAGTGGCAATCTTATTTAATATTAATAAAGTCGGATTTCTTCTTCCCTTTTCTAAATCAGATAAATAATTTTTATTTATTTCCGCTTCGATAGATAAGGCTAATTGAGACATTTTCTTTTGCTTTCTTAAATAAGTAATTCTCATTCCTAATTGTTCGTAAATTGTCATGAAATATTTTCCTCTTTATAGCATAATGCTAATGCATGAATATTATCAAAAATACGATTTACCGCTGATTTCGACATTTTAATATCATATTCTTTTTCAATTAGTGATGCTATTTGACTTAATGGAGCTTCCATGTTTTCCATTCTTGTTTTAGCGACTATTTGCATTTTATATTCTAAAGAATCTAAACCGACTTTCTTTTCAAGTAGTTCAATATCTTGCACTTGTTTCATCGATGAAGCAAGTGTTTTTTGATAATTAGCGGTCAAACAAATTTGATATCTATTTTCTGAATTAATACAATCTTTTTCTACTCTAGCGTTCTCAAATTGAAGCATGGAAATAGAAGCATTACAAAGTGCTAAAAAGATTGTTATTTGATCTGCCTTTTTTAAATATACAACATATTTATTTCTTCGTGCGATCATTTTAAAATCCATCGTTCTTTCGTTTTTGTATTTATTTAACAATTTTAAGACAAATTTAGCATCTTCTTCTTTATTGATAATCATTTGAAGATGATAATTTTCACTGCGTGGAGAATTAACACTTCCCGAAGCTAAAAATACACCCGCTAAAAAGAAGCGACTTCCTTCATTTCTTAATATTTCCTTAGGATATCTAGGTTCAAAAATTGATCCAAGTTCTAAACGTTCTTGAATTTCTTCTACTTTTTCATTGACACTGACATGATAAACAACACACTTATCTAATTTAATTTTGCGCGAATAAGTTAATATAGGTGCAACATTAAAGATTCTATTAATCGCTTGATAAATCAATTTTGCAATTTTAGAATTTTCTGTAGAAAGTATTAAAATGCTCCCTTTAGAGGAAAAAGAAATAATACCATTTGTCTTAATAAAGCCTGATAAAAGGGCAATCAATTGATTTTCATCATATTCTCCTAAACAAATTTCATCTTTCACTTGTTGGGTAAATGATCCTTGTTTCATATTTTTGCGCCTCCTTTCAGTGCCTATCTATTTTACTATTATGAGTGGACTTATTGCAAGAATTATTTTTGTAGATATTTTAATATTGTTGTAGCGGCAATTGCTCCATCACCAACCGCGGTAACAATTTGGCGCAATTCTTTTTGCGTACAGTCACCACAGGCAAAAATTCCTTCAATAGCGGTTTCCATATTTTTATTTGTTATAATATAGCCTTTTTCATCTTTGATCTTATCATCGATAAAAGAAGTATTAGGATCCGCTCCTATATAAGAGAAAATCGCACTAACTTCTATTTCCTCGTCTTCACCTGTTTTTACATTTTTTAACAATAAAGAAGAAACGCTTTTTTCTCCTTTAATTTGTAAAGGAATATAAGGAGTCTTAATTATGATAGAAGGATTATCTTTAATTTTGTCTACAAGGATAGAGTCAGCTCTAAATTCTTCTCTTCGATGAACGATATATACTTTATCAGTGATAGTAGCTAAATATAAAGCTTCTTCTAAAGAAGAATTACCACCACCTATCAATGCCATAGGTCGCCCTTTAAAGAAAGAACCATCACATACAGCGCAATTCGACACACCATGTCCATAGAATTCTTCTTCCCCTGGAATATTCAATTTTCTATCTTGTGTACCCGAAGCAATTAAAACAGCATCAAATAAATAATCATTATTTTCAGTAATAACTTTAAATTGCTTATCAACTTGTTTAATTTCTTTTACATTATCGTACTCAATATTAACATTAAGCTCAGTTAATTGATCTATCATTTGCAAAGCTAAATCAGCACCGATAATTTCCTTAAAACCAGGATAATTTGAAATTTTATACGTCAAAGGTAATTTACCTCCAGGCATCCCTTTTTCAAAGATTACTGGAGTGATTCCTCCTCTAACTAAATAAATAGCTGCACATATTCCACTTGGTCCAGAGCCAATAATTGCTACTTGTTTTTTCATACTCGTTTCCTTTCAAAAAAAGAACACATTAGTTTATTTTAATGCGTTCTTAATCTTAATTCTTATAAATCTTGTTGTTCTTCCTCTACTTCTTCTTTTTCTTCAAGTACTACTTCATTTTCTTGATGAACATCAGGAATGTCTTCTACTTCAACTTCTTTTTTCTTCTTGCGTGGTTTTCTTTTTTTCTTTTCTAAACCGATTGGAGTAGACACTGTTCCATCACTTCTTACAGGAGGAGGACAATTCTTGAATTCTAATGAAATTTCACCGATTGAAGGAACATCTTCTTCAATATCAATATCGATAGTTTCTTCAACTTCCTCATTCATGGATTCTTGAACATTCTTTTCTGTAGCAGGAGAATAAGGATTTCTATATCCATCTAAAATAGAAGCTTCGACTTCTTCATCTTTTTCTACAAATTTGTTGATTTTTGATAAATCTTCATAGTCGCCTTCTTCGATTTCTACAACATTCTTTTCTTCTTTTTCAAGTTCTACTTTTTCTTCTTCATCAAAAGAAGAATCACCGAATCCATTTTTAAATGTAATTATCTTTTCTCCATTAAATGTTGATACTTCTTCCTCTTCTTCAACCACAATAGAAGCTTCGACTTCTTCATTTTCTTGTTCAAGTACATTCTTTTCACTTGCAGGAGAATAAGGATTTCTATATCCATCAAGATAATCTTCCATTACCTCTTTATTCTTTTCTACGAATTTATTAATTTTGGATTGAGCAACATAATCGCCTTCCTCAATTTCTAAAACACGAGGTTCATATGGTTCCTCTTCTTCAACTGGTTCTTGAACAACTTCTTTTTCTTCTTCAACAGCTGGAGGCAAAATATCTTCTTCAACAAGTTCAGGTCCTTCAATAACAATGAAGTCATCAACTTTTTCTTCGTCTTCCTTAACCAAATTTTCAGCTTCTTTAATATCCTCTTCTGTAAGAATATCAGATGCTTCCAATCCAGAAAAATCATGTGCCTTATATTGTTCTGGAGTTGCATATTTAGTAATACCAACTTCTTGTCTAGTTAAGATTGGTTCGTCTAAAGTATCTTCAACTTGTTTTTCAATAACTTTTATACTTCTCTTATGTTTCATAACAAAATAGAGAACGATAGAAGCAATGATGATAGCCGCGCCAATTCCTAAGAAGGTAAAGGCCATAATACGAGAAGACATCACACCATCATTATCGCCCATAATAAATTTGGAATTTCTCCAAGGTTCCATAATAATTCGAGTTACACCATACCAAATGAAATATGCACCACATACAACACCAGGCACTAAAATCTTCTTCATCAATTTATGTAATACGAAGAATAAAACAATAAATCCTAAAATATTAAATAATGCTTCGTATAAAAATAAAGGATGAACCATTTGTGTTGCTGGATCAGTAATACCCTCAAAATAAGTGACTGCTTCTCCATTAGAAGAAATCATTTCAATTTGCATTTGATTAATAAACCATTGAGGAAATTTTGCAAAAATTGTCTTTGAATAATCAAATACTTTACCGTATACTTCTCGGTTAAAAAAGTTACCTATACGTCCAATTGCTTGAGCGAGCAACATAGTAGGAACAATACAATCAGTTATTTCTAATGCAGTAGCCTTACATTTTGGTTTTAATACAAAGTAAACATAGATGACACCCACTAAGATACCAACTATTGCTCCACCTTGAATAGCCAGTCCACCTTCCCATACATAAAATACTTTATACCATGGTTGACCTGCGAAATATCTTGACCATTCAGCGATGACAAACCACACTCTTGCACCGACAATTCCAGAAAGTAAACTAACTACAAATAAACCATCTAAATCGCTTGAGTTTCCACCTAGTTTTTTATATTCATGTTTGCTAATAAATAAAGCAATTAATGCTCCAAGAAGAATAAATACTGCATAAAAAGTAATCTTAACGCCACCAATTTCGATAATATTGGTTGGCAATACAGAAGCTAAATAATTCATATTTCTACCTACCCATCCCTTCTTAATAATTCATTCAATCTCTCCTCAAATTCATGAGTTGAATCATAACCTTGTCTCTTCAATTTAAAGTTGGTAACTGCCACTTCAATAATGTCACCGATAGATCTTGCTCCCGCTACTGGGACACATATTAAAGGTACCTTAACTCCTAATATATCTTTATATTGCGTCTTACTTCCTAATCGCTCATATTCCTGCTCTGATGAAAATGGAGTCAACTCAATAATTAAATCGATATTTTTATCATCTCTAATTGTATTGATACCAAACATTTTGGAAATATCGATAATACCAATTCCTCGCACTTCCATCATGTTTTTTAAAAGTTCAGGTGATTTACCAATTAATTTCCCTCTAGTTAATCTTATATCAACACGGTCATCACAAACAAGTCGATGGCCTTTTTTTATTAATTCCAAAGCGGTTTCAGATTTACCAATACCTGAAGTACCAGTAATGATGACACCGATAGAAAATACTTCCATTAACGTACCATGTAAAGATACAGTAGGTGCCAAAGCTTCAGTTAAGAAATTTGTTGTTTCAATAAATAAGTCATTAGTTCTTAAATTAGAAATAAATAATGGAAAATTCTTTTTTCTCGCTAAATTAATTATTCTTTCATCGACTTCCAAATTATCACAAACAATGATTCCCGGACACTTATCATTCATTAAAAAATCGAAAGCAAGATTGATATGTTCTTCGCTCATAGTTTTAATAAAAGCAGTTTCTTTATTTCCAAGGAAAACTAATCTTTTGCTTCGTGGATAATCAAAGAAACAAGCTAGTTCTAATCCAGGACGATTAACAGTTGGTTCATAAATAGGACGCTTCATCGCTTCTCTATCGCCACTTAACCACATTAAGCCAAAATGATTTGCATATTCTTGAATTGTAATGTGTTGTTCTTTCATTATTCACAAATCTCCTATTACCTTTAAATATATCATATTAATTTTTTCATATCAATTAGAAGAGGCTTTCTTCATTCTTTCTAAATCACGTATCAAAACTTTATTTAAATATTGACCAGTATATGATTCCTTTACTTTCGCCACTTCTTCAGGAGTACCACAAGTTAAAACTTGTCCTCCTCCTTCTCCACCTTCTGGTCCTAAATCAACGATATAATCGACACACTTGATGACATCTAAATTATGTTCAATTACTAAAACAGTATTACCATTAGCCACAAAAGAACGCAATACATTTAGTAATGTTTTCACATCATCAACATGAAGGCCAGTTGTTGGCTCATCTAAAATATAAAGGGTTCTTCCTGTTGATTTTTTTTGAAGTTCATATGCCAATTTTACTCTTTGAGCTTCTCCTCCTGATAAAGTAACGGAAGATTGACCTAAACGAATGTAACCAAGTCCTACATCACAAAGAGTTTTAATTTTGCGGTGAATAGATGGTATGTTTTCAAAGAACTTCAAAGCATCTTCGCATGTCATTTGCAAAACATCATAGATGTTCTTTCCTTTATAAGTCACCATTAATGTTTCTTTATTATATCTCTTTCCCTCACATTCATCACAAGTGATATAAACATCTGGTAAGAAATTCATAGCGATACGTTTTACTCCATCACCTTCACATTTCTCACATCTTCCTCCTCTTACATTAAAGGAGAATCTTCCCTTATCATATCCTCTTAATTTAGCTTCATTTGTAGAGGCAAATAATGATCTTATGTCATCGAATACTCCAATGTATGTAGCGGGATTACTTCGTGGAGTTTTACCGATAGGATCTTGAGAAACATTGATAACTTTATCAATATTTTGTATTCCTGTTACCGAATCACATGCACCAGGTTTATCTTTAGAATCATTTAAATATTTATTGACGCTCTTATATAATACCTCAGTTACAAGTGAAGATTTACCTGAACCGGATACTCCTGTGACCGCGATAAATGTTTCTAACGGAAATTTAACATTAATATTTTTTAAGTTATTACAAGTAGCGTTATTAACACATAAATAATTACCGCTGCCTCGCATTCTATGAAGTGGATAAGGAATAAACTTCTCTCCCTTTAAATATTGACCAGTTAATGAAGCAGGATTGTTCATCACTTCTTCTGG
>JBJFEV010000055.1:0-9976 GCA_051891155.1 Bacilli bacterium | reverse complement strand
AAGAAAAAGAAAAATTATTGTATTTGTCATTCAAATACGATAACGTTTTTTCAACATCTACCTCTTCATTTACATTAATTATCACCTTCTCAACTTTCATTTTTTCAACTGAGTCAAGAATGTTTTTAATATAAAATCCTACAGAAAAAGATGAGGTTACATAAATACATTTTTCTTCATCTCTAATTAATCCTCTTACTACTAATTCTCCATTGTAAAAAGAATTTTTATATATTTCTTCGCCCTTTCTTTCAATCTTTTTTAAAACTGCGATAGGAAGTTTCATTCCTTCTTGATAAGTAATGTCAAAGTAATCAATTAATCCAGTAGAAACAACGATTTCATTATATGAAGAAGGATATTCTCCTTCTAATAAATAAGAGGAAGAAGAAATAGCTTTTGTTTTAAAAGAATTTTTCTTAGATGAAGATATTGCATCTCCAAGAAGAATCTTATTTGAGCAATACATTATATTGGATTGAAAAGGCCCTAAGGAAGAAGAAGAATATTCATTTTCGTCACTAAACTCTACAATTTCATCCATATTATTACTTAAGGCGAAAGTATAATTAAAGCCTTGAAGTAATGCCTCATCATAAACCATATAAGAAGAAGAGGAACAAGGAATAAAAGAATTGATGCTATTATCTTCTTCTATTTTTATTAAATCAGAATAAAAAATTCTATCCTCATTATTGATAGATACACAAAAATTATCGTAATTACTGATAGTTTGTTCTAAAGATAATAAAATATCCTCTTTTAGCAAGTGCAGATTATATAAATTCATTTCTTCTCTTTGTAAAAAAGAGGAAATAAAATCATCACTATTTTCTTTCTTTACTTTTAATGCATACCCTTTTTTTAATTCCCAAGGAATAAATTCATCTTTATAAAAATCAGAAGTAGTCACAAGGCGCATCCTCCCTTCTAATATTCTTTCACTCCATAAAGAGGAGGAATGAATGATATGATAAGAAGAAGATACTACAAAATCTACGAGCATAAAATCGATAGTTATTTCATAATCCCATGATGAATTAGCAACAATTAATGATACTTTTAAAGGATTGTTTCTAATTCGCTTGTGAAGTATTTCTACATCTTCATTCAGCCTTAACACTTTACATAATTCATAAATTTTATATAAAGGAAGCGCTAAAACAATTTGTTCTTCATTTAGGTTCATCTTTTCAAAAGGTAAATCCACTTCATCCATCAACAAATATTCACTGACACTTCTTACACCAATTTTTTCAAAATCTACAATTTCTCTCCCATTTTGAAAAATCATTCGATTAGAAGTAGAAAAATTTTCTTCAAAATTATATGAATAAAAAGGAACAATCTTTTCTACTTCGAAAAATTTACTTTTGATAGAATAAGTTTCTTCATAATTAGGAAAAAGAAGTTCATCAACATAGTAACTATCTTTTTTTAATGAAGCGATAATTTGATTTTCTTTATAATTATCTTTAAGTGTATTTTTGACGCTACTATCAACTATGTTTTTGATTTCTATTGAAAGTCCTAAAGCAATCAAAGATACTACAATGGTAAAAATTGACATCATCATACGAATTCTTTTTGTTTTGTATATTCGTAAAATATGAGAAATGATATATTTAAAACTTAAATAACTACCTTTTTTACTTAATGATATATTCCTTTTTTTCTCTTCCTGATTATAAATCAACTTCTTATCTTTGATATAAAGAATTTCACGTGCATATTCTTGAACTAATTCCTCTTCATGAGTCACAAAAATAATGATGTGATTTTGACTTAGTTTTTTTAATGATTCCATAACGATCACTTTATTTTCATAGTCTAAAGCAGAAGTTACTTCATCACATAAGATAATTGGAGTGTCCTTTAAAAGAACACTACAAAAAGATAATCGTCTTTTTTCTCCTCCTGATAAGGAAGAAACAATTCGCTTTTGATAACCTTCTAAATGCATTTTTTTTAATGCATTATGAATTTGTAAAGAAGATAAGTTTTTAGATATTAATAAAAGGTTGTTTTCCACAGTTTCATTTTCAATAAAATAAGGGAACTGATGAAGATAGGTAAAATAATTTCTTCGATAGATAGATTTATCTTTCTCTAAATTAATTTTTTGCCCATTCAAATAGTATTCACCTACATAATCTTCATCTATAAGCCCAATAATATTAAGCAAAGTGGTTTTTCCACATCCTGATTTTCCTTTAATTATATAGATTCCTGTTTCCTCTATAGTTAAATTAACTTCTTCTAAAACTTGATCATTTCCAAATTGTTTATGTATCCCCTTCAATTTAATCACGTTATTTATCCTCCTTAAACAAATTATCAATTTCAACTTTTCTAACTAAAAACGATGGAATCAACGAAATGATGTAAGAAGAAACTAGCAAAATTAACAAGGCGATAAAATCCCCTCTGGCAAAATAAATTAATGATATATCAATTTGATTTTGATAAAAAAAGTAATCAAATAATTTTAATAGAAATATTTTTATAATTTGACCTATAGCAAAAGAAGATATAGTCAACAAAATGCCTTTAAAAATATACATCATTTGCAAAGAATTATTATCAACTCCAAAAACTTTATATAATCCTATTTCTTGATAAGAAGAAACAACAAAAGAAACGATTATTAAAATAAATAACATAAAAGAAATTACGATACAAATGCTCATAAATACTTCTACCGCCATCATGATTAAAGCGATGATAGAATTGAATTCTTCTTGAATTAATAAAGAAGAAGATGATACTTCATAATCATTATCTTTTAATAATTCAATGCTTCTTTCCACGTTTTCATTACTTTTTACTTCCACTATTTTCGAATATGATGGAAATTCATCTCCATCAAAAGTGTACAAAGACAAACGATCATACCAAGATATTTTTTTATTATAATAAGTGGATAAATTATGGGCTTCTTCACCTTGTAAGAAATTTATGGCATGCTGTAAAGAATAA
Source organism: Bacilli bacterium (assembly GCA_051891155.1). Taxonomy (GTDB): domain Bacteria; phylum Bacillota_I; class Bacilli_A; order RFN20; family CAG-449; genus UBA3210. The sequence goes on along the minus strand of JBJFEV010000055.1, from coordinate 6,997 downwards.
TAAATTTTTGGCGTATTAAAAAAAGAAAACTCCTTAAATTCTTGAACAACTTGAAAAGAAAGATTAAAAGACAAACTATCGTTAATTACCTTTTCCGCTTTATAAGAGATATCTTTTTGAACGGATAAAGTAAAACGATCCCCTAAAGACAAATACTTTTGTGCCTCTTTATTAATGATCACCTCTTTGAAAGAATTAACTTTCAAATTTTTCTCTTTTATTTGATAAGAGCTTAAAGGAACAAATTCAATATTATCAATTTCTTCCCCATTGATTCGTAACGTAGGATAAGAAGAAAAAATGTTTTGTAGTGATGGATAGACATTTATTTTATCATCAAGCAAAACATGTAAATCATAAGAAGATGGTAATTTTTCCTTTACTAGTGATAAAGATGAATTCTCTAATGTCGTCTTTTCAAGAAGTGTTACATTGAATAAATTATAATCTAAAAAATCATCTTTATGTTGCTCGTAATAAGAAGATGCATTAAGTGAAAAAGACATACTAACTAACAAAAATAGAAAAGTCAATGTAAATGAAGATAAGGAAGCAATTACACGAAATTTTCCTTTTTTTAAATTATTGATTGCTAGATGAACTACATTGCATTTATTTCGTAAATAAGAAGGAGTAGTTACCACTTCTAATGAAGAAGTATGATAAATTATCGTTCCATTTTCTAATTTCAATAAATCTAGACAATATTCTTGAATCAAGGTTAGATCATGAGAAACCATAATAACTAGATGAGTCAAAGATATTTCTTTAATTAATTCCATAATTTGTCGAGCGTTATTTTCATCTAAAGAACCAGTAATCTCGTCACAAAGAATAATTCTCTTTTTATCCGCTAGAGCGCGAGCAATAGCCACTCTTTGCTTTTCTCCTCCGGAAAGATGAGAAACTTCTTCCTCTTTTTTATGGAGAATATTCGCTTGTTTTAAAGAACTTTCTATCTCTTTATAAGCTTGATTTTGACTATATCCTTTACAATACAAAGGAAGAGCAACATTTTCTTTTACATTTAAATAAGGAATCAACTCAAAATCTTGAAATATAAATGTTATATGCTCTTTTCGGAATTTTTCTTTGTCTTTTATTTTCTTTCCTTGGAAATATATTTCTCCAGAACTTATAGATAAAATACCAGAAATACATTTCAAAAGAGTTGATTTTCCCGATCCTGATTCTCCTACTACGCCAAACAATCCAAAAGGAGGTAAAGATATATTTACATCTTTTAGTACTTCTTTTTTATCATAATTTTTATTCAAATTAACAATTTCAAAATAAGACATAAAAAAATCCCCTTTATTATTACATTGAGGGGATTAATGAATTTTACTTTATTTTTGAATAACTTTTTTAGCTTTTTTATTGAAATCATTGCGTGGTAACATAATAACATTTCCGCATCCTTCACACTTAATTTTAATATCCGCTCCTAGACGAATAACTTTGAATAACTTAGATTTTGTTGCACAAGGATGAGGTTTTTTCATTTCCACTATAGTTCCTAATTCATATTCTTCATTCTGCATAAATTAATTGTTCCTTTTATAACATTTTAACACATTCATCATCAAACAAGCAGTAGTAAGTGCACCTACTCCACCTGGAACTTTCGAAATAGCTTGCAATTTTTCACTAACTTTGACATCACCAACTATACCATCTTCTAAATAATGAATACCAGCATCGATAACGATAGCTCCTTCTTTACATTTATTTGAATCAATTAAATGAGGTTTTCCAACCGCGGCAACTACAATATCTGCTCGTCCTAATAATTGCTCTAAATTAACACTCCTAGAATGAGCGATTGTCACTGTTCCATTCATTTCTAAAAGCATCATACTCACTGGTTTACCTACAGAAATGGATCTTCCAACCACTAAAACTTCTTTTCCTTTTATATCGATATGATAAGCTTTAATCATCTCTACAATAGCTTGGGCAGTGGCCGGAGCTATATATCCTTCTTTAGAGATAAAAAGTTCACCTAAAGATAATGGATTCAAAGCATCAACATCTTTATAAGGACTAATTTCATTAACGATTTGTGCTTCACTTGCCCCTTGAAAAAGAGGTCTTGTTACCATAATAGCATCGACATCTTTATCTTCGTTTAATTCTTTGATTTTTGTGATATATTCTTGATCACTTTCTTCCATTTCAATTAATGAGAAACGAATACCAAGTTGTAGTGCTGTTTTTTCTTGCATTCTAACATATCCTAAAGAAGATTCATCCTTAGGGTTAACTAAAACCACCATATGAGGTTTTCTTGATAATGAAGAAACTTCTATTTTTACTCTTTCTTTAATTTGATTTGATAATTCTTTTCCACTTAAATATTCCATTTTATTCATCTTCCATTTTCACTGCTGCTGGTACCTTTGGAAGTCCTGGCATTGTTAAAATTGATCCTGTTAATGGGATTAAGAAGGACGCACCAGCAGAAAGATTAACTTCTCTAACATTAATTTTAAATCCTCTAGGTGTATTTAACATTTTTGGATCATCAGAGAATGATTGAGGAGTTTTTGCCATACAGATATAAGAAGAAGCATATCCCATAGATGTATATCGTTCTATATCTTCTTCTGCTTTACTAGAAAATTCTACATCATCAGCTCGATATATTTCTTGACAAATTGTTCTAATCTTTTTCTTAACATCACTTTCGTTATGATCATATAAAGGATGATATGATGATTTATTTTCTTCTAAAGAAGCTACGACTTTTAAGGCTAAATCAGTAGCGCCTTCTCCGCCAAGAGCAAAACCATCAACAAATGATACCTTATAATTATTTTCTTCACACCAATTCTTTAACCATTCTACTTCTTCATTATGATCAGAAGCAAAATGATTGATAGCTACTACTGCATCTAGACCAAATTTTGCAATATTCTCTAAATGTTGTTTTAAATTTGATACCCCTTCTTTTAAGGCATCAATATTTAATTCTTGAATATTTTCTAAACTTTGACCACCATGCATTTTTAAAGCTCTAATTGTAGCAACTAGCACGACAAGAGAAGGAGTTAATCCTCCCACTTGGCACTTTATATCCAAGAATTTTTCCGCACCTAAATCCGCTGCAAATCCCGCTTCAGTAACGACAATATCTTTAAGTTTTAATGCTAATTTAGTAGCGATTAAAGAATTACAGCCATGAGCAATATTAGCAAAAGGTCCTCCATGGATTAAAGCAGGATTATGTTCACCAGTTTGAACTAAATTGGGATTTAATGCATTATTCATCAACTTCATAATAGCGTTAGTAATGCGTAAATCCTTAATGCGAATAGGCTCCTCTTCATAAGTGTAAGCCACAATTATTTCACTGACTCTCTTTTTAAAGTCTTCTTTGGAAGTAGCAAGACAGAAAACCGCCATTAACTCCGAAGCAACAGTGATAATAAATCCATCTTTTCTAGTTACACCATTAACTTTACTACCTTGAGCAATAGTAATATCACGCAAAGTTCTATCATTCATATCTAATGCACGTTTCCAAACTACTCTTTCTGGATTAATATTTAACGGATTTCCTTGATAAATCGAATTATCAATACAAGCAGAAATCAAGTTGATGGAAGAAGTTAATGCATGCATATCTCCATTAAAATGTAGGTTGATATCTTCTCCTGGTTCAACAGTAACTTTACCCCCTCCAGTAGCGCCACCTTTTATTCCAAAAACTGGTCCTAAAGAAGGTTCACGTAAACATAGCATTACTGATTTACCAATTTTATTTAATCCTTCAGTTAAAGCACAAGACATAGTAGTTTTTCCTTCACCAGCCTTAGTTGGTGTTATAGCAGTAACTAAAACTAATTTACCATCCTTCTTGTCCTTTAATTCATCCATGATTGATAAATCTACTTTCGCCTTATATTTTCCATATGGCTCAATGTATTTTTCATCAATCCCTGCCTTAGCTGCGATATTATAAATATTTTCTAATTCCATTTTATCTATCCCCTTTTCACCTTTCCATTATATATATAAATATATAAATAAGTCGACAATAGTTTGATAAATTCAAAAAAAGTTTGTGAAAAAATAAGTCCACAAACTATAAATTTTTTAAAATATACGCTACTGCACTGAGCCCAGCACACGATGGTGAAGGCATTATGGAAGAAACAAAATCAACATTAGTTTCTTCAACTTTGCTAGAAGAGAATATGACATTTACTTGTGATAAATCTATTCCTTCTTGTTTTAATAAGTAACGAAGTTTCCTTGCTAAAGGATCATCATGGGTCTTATTAATTTTAGTGATTTCTATAGAAGAACAATCAATTCTATTTCCCATACCTAATGATGAGATAAAAGGAATATTTCTTCTTAACAAGTATTTAATTAATAATACTTTAGCATTTAAATCATCTATAGCATCAATAACATAATCAAAATCATAATGATCTAAGAATGATAAATTATCTTCATTTATTTTAATTCTTAATGTCTCAACATCCACTTCTTCATTTATAGATTTAGCGCGTACAAAGGCACAATCCGCTTTATATTTTCCAATATCAAATCTAGTGAATAAAATTTGACGATTTAAATTAGATGGGGAAACTTTATCAAAATCAATACCAACAATATGTTTTGCTCCACTTCTTACTAATGCTTCAAAAGCACTTCCTCCTACTCCGCCTAATCCAATGATACAGAAACGCATATTTTCTAGCTTAGTGAATCTTTCTTCACCTAACAAAGAACGCGAACGAGTAAAATAATTCTCATCTTCCATAATTTTCACCTAATTTCTTTATAGAAAACCTATATGCTTCATCGCAATCACTAAACCAATTAACATCCATTTGGTGCTTAAAATAAGTGAATTGACGTTTTGCATAATTCCTTGAATTCTTTTTAATTAATTCCTTCATTTCTTCTTCGCTACTTCCCATAGCTAAACCATCAATTATTTCTTTATATCCAATCGCTTGGAAAGAACGAAGGGAAGAAGAATATTTATTTATCAGTTTTTTTACTTCATCCACTAGTCCATCTGCAAACATCAAATCTACCCTTTTATTAATCAAATCATAGAGTTCTTCTCGTTCTTTAGATAAACCCACAAAAGTGACGTCATAAATAAGTTTATGTTCTTGCTCATTAATAATCTGCGATTTTTTCTTACCTTCTTGCAAATAAATTTCAATCGCACGCAATACTCTTTTACGATTATTCATATGTATTTTTTGACTTTCTTCTTCATCAATAGAAGTAAGATAATTATGAAGTTCTTCATTGCTCATCTTCTCAAATGAAGACATATCAACACCGCTTTTATTTTCATTTAGCACAAAATCATAAAGACTAGATTTCAAATAAAGTCCAGAACCACCACATATAATGATAGGAACATTTTTACTTTGTAATTCTTCTATTTTGTTCCTAAGATTTTTTTGATAATCAAAAATTGAATATTCATAGTCTGGATCCACAAAATCAAAAAGATGATGTATAACAATTTTTCTTTCTTCTTGGCTCGGTTTAGCGGTTCCTATATCCATTCCTTTATAAATTTGGAAAGCATCGCCATTAATTATCTCACCTTTAACTTCTTGAGCTAGTTTAATAGCCAATTTAGATTTGCCAACACCTGTTGGTCCTACAATACATATAATCATAATTAAAATCCTGAGCGTTTAAACATTTTTTCAATATCGTATTTAGAAAAGTGAACAATAGTAGGTCTTCCATGTGGACAACATGTAGGATTACTGCAATCAAATAGAGACTTAATTAAATCATTCATTTCGATAAGACTAAGCTTATCATGCGCTTTTATGGATGCTTTACATGCCATAGTAGCAATAACATGTTTTCTTAATTCCACTAGATTAACTTTAGAATTATTAATCACTTGGCTTAACAAAGTTTCAATATAACTTTCTTCATTTACTTCTTTAATGAATAAAGGTTCTCTAACCACTTTAATCGCATTCATACCAAAAGACTCAATTTCTAATCCAATTTGTTGTAAGAGAGATATCTTATCTTTAGTTAATTTCATTAAATCGCTTGGATTTAAATTGATTACTAGAGGAACAAGTGGTTCACATGTCACAATCTTACTATTATATAATTTTTCAAATTTTTCATAATTAATACGTTCGTTAGCAGCATGCTGATCGACTAGAAAAAATCCATCCTCTGCTTGACAAATAATATATGTGTTATGAATTTGTCCGATCGGAGTAAGTAAAGGCATCTTAAATTTAGGAACATTTTCCTCTTTGCTCTCTTCATTAATTGAATCAGAAAGGATATCTCTTGTATCTTCATCTAAAGAAGGCATTTCCACTTTTATTGGAGTAAAGGAAGTATCTTTTGCAATAGAAGGACGAACAATTTGTACTTCTTCTTTTTCCTCCTCTTCATCCATAAGTAGTGACATCGTTTCTTTTTGAGAAGGAGAAAGATTAATACGTGGCTTCTCACTATCAGAAATTAAATCTTTTTCTACGAATAAAGAAGAAGAAGCTAATGGTTTATACTCTAAAAGCTGATCTTTTATCAAAGTATAAATAGAGTCAGCAATTTGTTCATCATTAGATAAGCGCACCTCTCTTTTAGAAGGATGAACATTAACATCAACTAGAGAGTGTTCCACTCTAATCTTTAAAATAGCAAATGGAAACTTATTGGAAAATAAATGATCCGAATATGCTTCACATATCGCTTTTTGAATTTTTGGAACGTAAACATTTCTTTCATTCAATATAGTAATCATATAATAACGAGTAGATTTAGCTATCTCAGGACGGCCAATATATCCATCGATTGTATATTCTAAAGTTTCTAAGTGAACTGGTATCATTTTTTTCGCAGTATCGACAGAATAAATACGTGATATTACTTCTAAAAGATCACCTCTACCTGAAGTTTTAAAAATTGGTCTATCATCTATATAGAAATCAAAAACTAAACCATTAGTTTTGGCTACAAAGAAATCAAACTG
>JBJFEV010000054.1:0-9987 GCA_051891155.1 Bacilli bacterium | reverse complement strand
TCATCATCAGCGGCAGTGATAATATCCTTAATAATATGTTTAATATGCTCTAAGGAAGAAACATCGCCAATATTTACTAAGTAATCATAATTTGAGGGAGGTTGAACCTCTATAAAATCATAAAATTTAACTGTTTCATTTAATACATCACGACCACGAGTTAACGCAGTATCGAACACTTCCCCATTAAAGCAGGCAGAACCGATTAATAAATTTTCTCGATATGCAACAATCTCTCTTCGAGGTATCTTAGTAGTACCTCCCGCATAATATTTAATATTACTTAATGAAACTAATTTAAATAAATCTTTTAATCCTTGCGCATTTTTAGCAAAGACAATAATATGTTTTGGGCGTAATCCTTTTAATATCTTTTCATTTTGTAAAGAACTTAACTCTTCATGTTTTAAATGTATATTCTCTTTAGTCAATAAAGCGAGCATCGCTTGCCAAGAATCATTTAAAACGCGAGCGTCGTAATCAGCACGGTGAGCTACATTCTCATCATATGGAACTTCAAATTGACGACATAAAGCTCCTAAACTATGCGCTTTGTTATCAGGAAATAAATATCTTGATAAAGGTAACGTGTCGATAACTGGATTAGTTATTTTCTCTTGTCCATTATTCACAAAAGCTTGATTCAAAAATCCAACATCAAAAACCGCATTATGAGCAACAAGGATGGAATCTCCAATAAATTTCTTCATTATTTGAAGAGCTTCCTTAATTTTAATTTGTCCTTTTACCATCGCAGTGGTGATGTGAGTCAAGTCAGTAGTGGTCTTGCTTAATTCCATCTCTGGATCAATTAAAAGGTCCATCGAATCAACAATCATTCCATCTTTAAATTTAACCGCGCCAAATTCGATGATCTTATCATAACGAGCACTTAATCCAGTGGTTTCAAAGTCAAATACAACATAAGTCGCTTTATTTAATTCAATAGGAGAAGGGTTAAAGATATATTGAAGTTCATCATCAACCATATTCATTTCGCAACCATAAAGAATCTTTATTCCATTCTTCTTACCCGCTACTTGCGCTTCAGGGAAAGCTTGGACATTACAATGATCTGTAATAGCTAACGCTTTATGTCCCCATTTAGCCGCTCTTTTTGCGTAGGCGGCAATATTGGTAACAGCGTCCATAGTGGACATTTGAGTATGAAGATGAAGTTCTACTCTCTTTTCTTCTTCTTCATCGACTCTTTCTTCTTCAAATTTTTCTTCTAGAGGAGTAATAAAATCCGCGATAACACCTACTTCGGAAGTATATTTAGATAAACTTACATGTCCTCTTACAAGAACATGAGTTCCTGCTTCTTTGAATTCTTTAATTCTCTCACGAGCAAAATTTCTTCTATTCTCAAATACAGTAACTTCAATAGAATCAGTTTTATCATACACAAATAAGGTGACAATCATCTTATCTTTTTTAGATATACGCTCATCAACTTTAAATACTAACCCTTGGAACGAAACATTTTGATTAACCATATTAGCATTTAAATCATGCAATTTTACCGGTTCATATAATCCTTTTACTCTTTGACCTTGAGTTTGATTAATTTGTGCTTCTTGGACAATAGGAGAATAAATTTCTTGAATCTTATCCATTTGTTCTTGCAGTTCTTTATTTCTTTGTTCTGTTACTGATTCACTAGCGTATATAATGTCGGTAAATATTTCACAATTTATATCAGCACTATCTAAAAGATCTTCCCATGTTTCAACAACCAACTTAAAAGAATCAAATTGCACTTTGCCATTAAAAATAAAAGTGATCGAATTTGGTTTAATAAATTCATGATGAGGCAAGGAGTTTTCTTCCATACCTGTCACAAACAAAAATTGTTCTTTTAATAAATTAAATACTTCTTCTGGACTATATCCTTTTCCATATTTAAAACTCATACTAGTTTTAAAAGGGGCTTTATCTAATCCATCAAGAATTTCTTTATATTGCTTATACTTAAATAAGGTAGGATTAGTAATTTCCATATAGCAAATATCGTTACTCTTATCGTACTTAACATTATATTCTGCTTTTTCATATGGTCCATGTTCTGTGATTCCTATCTTTAAAAGGAACCTTCTAAATACTTCTGTCATAATCTACTAACCCATCTTAAAATAAAGATATTACATCTTTTATGGAAATGATTATCATAAGTATAAATAATATTCCCATACCAATTAATGAAGCGATTTGTTTAGCTTTAGCGGGCATTTCTTTTCTAGTAATCGCTTCAAAAACAATAACCACAAAATGCCATCCATCTAATCCTGGAAAAGGAAGAAGATTAAATACTGCTAAGTTAACACTTATCATACCCCATATCAATAAGAATGTGCCAAATCCATAAGAAGCAGCTTGTGCAGAAACTTGGAATACTGCAATTGGTCCACCTACATTGTTGATTCCTTCTTTAGTGAATAAAGTACCTAAGGCTTTAATAATCATCACGGATGATTCACCTACTTCTTTAAAAGAAGCTCCGATTGATTCAAAGAAATTAAGGCGATAAGTAGCGTATCTTGCTCCCATTAAATTCCATGCATAAGTAATGTCATCACTTCCTGAAGTTGAGGCAACATAAGGAGTAATATTTAGTACAATAGGATCTTCTTTTCCTTCACAAGTAATAGTAATTCTCTTGATATCTGATGCACTTGTAGGTGTGTATGCATATGTATTTCCATTAAATTCATACGTTCCACCCGATAAGGCAGTATTTAAAGTAGCATAATCTTCAATACCATCAAAATATTGCGTGGTAGGAATTGAAGCATCTAATCCATCAATAAAATATTCATATTTAACGCTTAATATATTTTCTCCTTCATATCCGGCATGTTGAAGAGGAGATTGTTCACCATTAATTGATACCGCTACTACATTGCGCGCTTTGGTATCAACTTGTTCAGTTGTAGTAAAATAGCCCAAAAACAAAAAGAACGCTAAAACTAAATTCAAAGTAACCCCTGCAATCATAACAATTGCACGTTTCCATTTTTTGATGTTGCACAAAAATCTTTCAGGAGGTATATCTTTAAAGTTTTCTGCATCTTCCATATTTTCGCCAGCAAGAGCACAATATCCTCCGAAAGGAATTGCTCTTAATGAATATTCTGTTTCACCTTTTTTCTTTTTGAAAATAAGAGGTCCAAATCCTATAGAAAATTCGCTGACATATACATTGAACATTTTCGCTGTGATAAAATGGCCGAATTCATGGACCATAACTAAAACAATTAACGCGACAATAAAATAAATAATGTTGAGGAAATTCATTCCTACAGATTGTAAATCAACTAAAAACATTATTTAGTTCTCCTTTCAATTTCTTTTTTTATTTCTTCTCTCACTTGACAATTTATATAAACTAAATCCTCTTTAGTAGGATGAGCGATAATGCGATGAGAAGACATAGCTTGTTCCACTAAAGGAACGATGTTTGCATAAGATATTTTTTTATCTAAAAAAGCATATACTGCTTCTTCGTTAGCGGCATTTAGCACGCAAGGGAGCGATCCACCTTCTTGAATAGCTCTAAAAGCAAGCTCTACTGCTGGATAACGATTAATATCAAATTTCCTAAAATGAAGTGAAGATAAAGATTCAATATCTAATGTACGTGAATCGATTCCTTCTTTTTTCTTTCTGAATAATGCGTAAGCAATAGGAACACGCATATCCGCAGGACCAAGATCCGCTAAAAAGGAATTATCGACAAATTCCACCAAAGAATGAATCGTTGATTCATCTTGAATAAGAATAGTTATTTTTTCTAAAGGGATATGAAACAAATGCATAGCCTCAATTACTTCAAAGCCTTTATTCATCATTGTTGATGAATCGATAGTAATCTTTTTCCCCATCGACCAAGATGGATGAGCTAAAGCATCTTCAACAGTAGCATCTTTTATTTTTTCAATAGGCCAATCTCTAAAAGGCCCTCCGGAAGCAGTAATAACTAGTCTTTTTATACTTTTTGCATCTTGTTTGTCTAAGCACTTAGCTAAAGCAACATGTTCAGAATCAATAGGATAAAGAGTAACGGATGGATGGGCAGCAAGGGCTTCATTAATCAAATCTCCTCCTACCACTAAAGATTCTTTATTTGCTAAAGCCAAATCAATATCATGCTCTATAGTGTATAAAGAAGGAATAAATCCCACAAATCCCACCAGAGCATTAACCACCATCGTCGGTTTAGCTTTTTCTATCAAAGTAATTAATCCTTCATCTTCAGCAAAAAAAGAGATATGAGGAAATTCTTTTACAAGTTCTTCCTTATCTTCTTCTTTTTGTACAGTGACTAAATTAATACTTGGAAAAGACAAAAGTATTTCTCTTAGTCTATTAATATTTTTTCCAACAGATATTCCTTTTACACAAAATTGATCAGGATTCTTTTTTGCTATATCTAAAGTGGAAGCTCCAATACTTCCAGATGCTCCAAGAATTACTAATTCTTCCATTATGAAATACTCCAGAATGGGAAGTAACGAATAATCAATATCATACAAGCAACAAATAAACAGGTGATTAGAAGAGAATCAATTCTATCTAACACTCCTCCATGACCTGGAAGCAAATTTCCAAAATCTTTAATTTTGTAATATCTTTTAATCGTTGAGAATAATAAATCTCCAAGAACAGAAATTGGAGGCATGGATAAAGAAATAATTACTATCCACCACCAATGATTTCTATCTAAGATACCATTTAAAATTGGTGTATTGCACGCATCACATATCATAGCAAAAGAAAATGTGACGATAAATGATACGACAATTCCTCCTACAAATCCTTCCCAAGTTTTCTTAGGAGATATACGAGGATTCATTTTGTGTTTTCCAAATAATATACCGAAGAAATAAGCACCGATATCAGAGAAGAACGCTCCTAATGCCACATAAAAGAATAATAGACAAGAAGCTAAATGATTGCTATATTCATAATTATATCCAACTACAGAAGAAGGACATAATCTAATAAAGAATATTGCTTGTATGCATAAAGAAACAAGAATAGACATCGTAGTAAGATAACAAACATCAGTTACATCAAAACGAGAATATGATAAAGCGAACAAGAACAAAATTAATACAAGTGTAGCAACACCCAATGTAGATATTTGGATGTCCGACATATAGAAATGACCATTATTATAAAGAGAAGATGGATCTTGCACATATTGTTTAATAGCAATCCAAAAGATAAATGATAATGTCATAATAAAAGTAAAAATATCAACAATAAGTGGAAATTTTTTACTAGATAAAACATTGATAAACTCATAGATTGCAATTAGAGAGAATAGCATTAGTCCAATAACAAAAGGCCAATCCCCAATAATAATAGGAGGAACAACTATCGCAACAAGGAGCAAAGCTGTTATCGTTCTTTGCTTTAATGATTTCTTCGTCTCAGGAGTTATCTCATTAACTTTAATCATATCCTTGCTAATAGAAGGTGTCTTTCTTTTTCTTACTTTTTCCACCTCACTAGAGGTTAATTCTTTTTCATCACTAGATGATTGATTTTTTTGAATTTGTTCTTCCGTAATTTTTTTCATAGAAAAAGTCTCCTCTTCTTTTTAATTAATTATACAATAGCGATTCTTAAACTAAAACTATTAAATAAAAAAAATAATAATTCTTAAATTTTTATAAAAATTTAATATATATGAAAAAAAGATTTACATAATCTTTACTGCGTTTTAAAGATAATGTAAATCGATAAATATATTTATTTTTAATTATGAATAAAGATTAGTACAAACCACTGAATAAGTAATAGCACCAGATACAGTAACACCCATATTAGTCATTGAGAAAGAGGCATCAATACTCATAGTCGCTTTTTCTAATAAACCTAATTCGTTATAGTAAAAAGATTCTTTAACCCCTTTTCCTTTAACGGTAGATTTTTCTACGCTTGAAGTATCAAAACCAGCTCCCTTTAAAAAGTCTTTCGCAGATTGTGAATATGTAACAGTAATCTTTTTACCGCTAATGGTAAATTTATAATCATCGGTAAATCCACTAACATTGGCAGTAAACTTTAAATCCGCAATGGTATCATCAATTGTCTCTTTGCTTTCGCCTACTTCAAGGGTAGTAGCAAAAATACCTTCTGCTTTAGTTACTTTTTCTACCATTTTTGTAGAACATTTTGTGTACTCTACTTTAGAATAATCATATGTTTCATTAGCAAAATCAATTGCTTCTTGTTTAGTCACAGTTTTTCCGCAGCTAGCCAACGTAAAAAGTGGAATTAATGCTAAAACTAAAACTCTTTTTTTCATTTTATTTTAATCTCCTTTTAGTCTATATATAAATTATAGCAAGTAAATAAAAATTAGTATATAAAACCAAAAATAATTCTTTTACTTATGGGCAAAAATTAATAAGATAATAATCAAAAAAGGTTGTTTTCTACATTTTTTTCCACATATTTATACATTACTTTAAAAACATTTTTATCAGTTTATCGTTGATTTTTTTATAAGGTTGATAACGCATTGGTAAATCCAATATCGTCTTCTTATCTACCATACTTTTATAATGAGTGAAGGTATCAAATCCTACTTTTCCGTGATATGCACCAATACCTGAAGCTCCTACTCCTCCAAAAGGCATATGTGAAGTGGCAATATGAATAATAGTATCATTGATGCATCCTCCACCAAATTGTACTGATTGAATCACCTTTTTAATATCTTTTTTATTTTTTGAGAAATAATATAGTGCTAAAGGAGAATCACCACCATTAACATGTTTGATCACTTCGTCAATATTCTTAAATGTAATAACTGGAAGAAGAGGACCAAATATTTCTTCTTGCATAATTAAAGAATCTTTATTAGGGTTGTCGATAATAGTAGGCTCAATCTTTAAGGTATTTTCATCTACCTTTCCTCCATAGACTATATTTTGATTTTCCATCAAAGAAACGACTTTATCAAAGTGACGTTTAGAAATCATTTTACCAAACGCTTCATTTTGTAATGGATTGTCTCCATATTGTCCCTTGATTTGATGAATTATTTCTTTAATTAATTCATCTTTAATATCTTCATGACAATATAAATAATCAGGAGCTACACATGTTTGACCTGCATTTAATAATTTTCCAAACACAATCCTTTTAGCGCTCAATTTAATTTTAGCACTTTTATCGACAATACAAGGGCTTTTTCCACCTAGTTCAAGAGAGAAAGGAATCATCTTATCCATAGCTTTTTCATATACAATCTTTCCTACTACTTTACCACCGGTGAAGAATATATAATCCACATTGGAATCTAGCACTAATTGATTCTCTTCATGTCCTCCAAAAATGGTGATAACTTCATTACAAGTAAATGTTTCATCAAGAATTTTTTTCATCACCACATTAGTATGAGCAGAGTAACGACTTGGTTTAAATAATATCGTATTTCCAGATGCTAAAGCATCAACGATAGGGTCGAATGATAAAAGGAAAGGATAATTCCATGGACTCATCACTAGAACTGTTCCATAAGGTGAAGGAAAGCGAAAACTTTTTGAAATAGTTTGTGCTAAAGGAGTATGAACTTTCTTAGGACTTGCATATTTCTTTACATGCTTAACCATATGAGAAATTTCATCATAAACTAATCCCACTTCACACATATATCCTTCCGAATGAGATTTTCCTAAATCTAGGCGCAATCCTTCAAGCAATTCATTTTCATATTTCTTAATATTAGCTTTTAATTCAAGAAGTTTATTCTTACGCCATTTATAAGGTAAAGTATTACCTTGTTTAAAAAATTCTTTTTGTATATCTAATAAATAATCTAACTCTTCTCTTGTCATTTTTATTTCCCCTGAATTTTATAATACATACTTACCATTTTCTTTTTGTTCCAAATCACTGGAACTGGATATAAAGGATTAGCTTCCTTTAGTGCATAATTCGCCATGGAAGAAATATCCTCTTCTTTGATACAAGATATGGTTGTATCAATACCTAAATTACGTTCTAAAGCATCTAATTTATTCATAAATACTTCATATTTTTCTTTATTTGATATTTTTAAATCTCCCATATTTAAATAATCATAAATGCGAGCGATTTTCTTATATATTGCTTTACCATATTCTCTTAGAACATAAGGAAGAATAACTGCATTAGCATATCCATGAGGAATATCATATTTTCCTCCTAAACTATGCGCAATAGCGTGTACGTAACCAACATAAGATTTAGTAAATGCTCTTCCTGCTTTAAAAGAAGCTTCCATCATATTTTGCAAGTTTTCTTTTTTTCTATCCTTTGCTTCTAAGATATTTTCAAATATTAATTTAATTGCTTCCAAAGCATCTTTTCTAGTATCCTTTGTCGTGCTCCTTCCAATATATGCTTCTAAAGCATGGGTCAAAGCATCTAATCCGGTCGTATAAATAAGTCTTTCTGGTAATTTTTCAATAACTCGATAATCTAAGAAAGCATATTTTGGAATAAGTGGAAAATCATTGATTGCAAATTTATGGCGTGTTTTACTGTCTATTACTACGCTTGCTAAAGTTGTTTCACTACCAGTTCCACAAGTGGTTGGAATAGCCATTAAAGTAGGTATTTTCTTTCTGACATGAAGAATGCCCGCTAAATCCTTTAATTCTTTATTAGGGCGAACATAACGCGCTCCAATGGCCTTAGCTGTATCAATAACTGAACCTCCACCAAGTGCAATAAAACAAGAACAATTATCCTTTTTAAATAAAGCAAGAGCCTCATCAACTACATCGCTAGTTGGATTGGGACATACATGTGAAAAGATACTATATTTAATTCCTTTTTCATATAATGGTTGTAATACATATTCTAATAATCCAGCACTGATAATCGCTTGATCAGTAACAATAAGTGGTTTATCATTTTTATCTAGTATTTTGCTTAAATCTGAAATGTCGTTATATACTTTTGGTGAACGATAAGGCAATAAGGGAATAGCTATCCTAAAACATACTTGAAATGTGCGCGCATATAATTTATAAAATATATTCATTTTTCTTTAGAGCAATCGGCATAATCTGTTAAAGCAGTTGAAATCTTGGCAAGTGAATCATAAAAATTTGCTCTTTCCTCCTTAGTTAATACTGATCCACAGACTTCAAATACATGGTCAGCTTTATTTATAATCGCCTGACCTACTTCTCTTCCTTGAGAAGTTAATATAATAAGGGCATTATATTTCTTTTTGGAATTATCATATTGATAAGTCAATAGTCCTTTTTCTTCTAATTCTTGCAAGGCTCGTGAAACTTGGGCTTTATCTTCTTGACATAACTTCACCAAATCTGAAGATGTTAAGTTATCTTGTCTACTGGCAAAATATAGACACATAATGGGAGTACCTTTTAGTCCATATTCCTTCATTTCTAGGGCTTTGATTTTAGAAATTAAACGATTTATTTTTAAAAATGTTGTGGTAAAGACTTCAAATCGATCCATATCTTCCCTCCTAGCTGACACTATACTATCATTAAGTTGTTGATATTTCAACTAGTTTGTTGATTTTTCAACTTCTTTATATAAAATAAAAAAGAGGATGGAAACCTTATTCTAGGTTTCTAAACATCCCCTTTTCATTAAATAGTCATTATATCTTTTTCTTTTGCAGCGTATACTTCATCAATCTTTTTGCAGTATTCATCTGTCGCTTTTTGAATTTCTGTTTCTAGTGATTTTCTTGTATCTTCTGGAAGAGACTTATCTTTCTTTAATTCATCCATATAATCACGGCGAACATTTCTAACCGCTACTTTTCCTTCTTCACAGTATTTTTTAGATACTTTTACTAATTCTTTTCTTCTTTCTTCTGTTAATGCTGGAACATTTAATCTAACTAATGCACCATCATTAATTGGGGTTAATCCTAAAGAAGAAGCATTGATTGCAGCGATAATATTCTTAATGTCGTTTCTATCATATGGTTTAATAACG
>JBJFEV010000053.1:0-10054 GCA_051891155.1 Bacilli bacterium | reverse complement strand
AAGTAAGACAATGAGTCTTCTTTTATTGGTGTTGCGTTTGAATTGAGAAATTATCGTTAAAAAAAACTTGGACATAAGCCAAGTTATTAATAATCGATTGAATATAATAATTCATCGTATTTTGGATAAGTCATAACTGATGCATCAAATTCTTCTTCGATATCATCATATTCTTTTCGCATCTTTTCTAAGAATGGATAAGCATGATTTAAAAGATAGAATCCTTTTTCTTTATATGTATCAAGCGAAGCACTTGCTGATAGAATCATCTTTAATTCTTGAATTGAAGAAGCGGTAGAATCGATATAGGAAGCAATCTTTTCAATACGTTTTACAATAGATTTAGGAGCATATGCACCGCTAGAAGCATATAAAGCTATATTTTTATTTGCTAAAGGAATAATCTTATTCATAGCCATATCGACCATAGTTTTAATTTCAATGCTCTTAATCTTATAGTAATTCTCATACATAATATCGACGCGAGCAAAGAATTCTTCTTTGGTATAGACTCCCATTTTCATAAAGACTTCATAAGACTTCTTCTCTTCCATATATTTGATAGATTCGACAAAAGTTTTGATATTTGGCAAGCCTCTTTTACTAGCTTCTTCCACCCAAGAAGAAGAATAGCCATCACCAGAAAATAATATGCGACGATGTTGCTTGATTATATCTACACAAATATCTAGAGCTGCTTTTCTTACATCTTGACGATATTTATGTGCCTCTAATGTATCGGCAATTTCATTGAGAGCTTCCGCTACAATAGTATTAATAGTAACATTCAATTTAGAAGCGCTCATCGAAGAACCTAAGGATCTAAATTCAAATTTATTGCCGGTAAAGGCCACTGGAGAAGTTCTATTACGATCTGAATTATCTTTTGGTAAATATGATAAGGTGGAAATACCAAATTCTTTTAATGAACTCTTTTCATATGTAGAAGGTTTATTGTCTTCAAGATGTTCTAACACCTTTTCAATAACTTCTCCTAAGAAAATGGAAATAATTGCTGGAGGAGCCTCATTAGCGCCCAAACGATAATCATTTCCTGGGCAAGAGGAGAATAAACGAATTAATTCAGGATATGTATCCACAGCTTTAATCACCGCGCACATAACCACGAGAAACTGAACATTTTCATGTGGATTTTTACCAGGATCTAATAAATTAACGCCCGTATTAGTAACTAGTGACCAGTTATTATGCTTACCAGAACCATTAACTCCTTGATAAGGTTTTTCATGTAATAAACAAACTAAATTATGTTTTAATGCTGTTGTTTGAAGCACTTCCATAATTAAATGATTTTGATCGACGGCAACATTAGCTTCTGAAAAAATAGGTGCTAATTCAAATTGAGCTGGTGCCACTTCATTATGTTCATTTTTTGCATATATTCCAAGTTCCCATAAACGCGCATTAACTTCTTTCATAAAAGCATGAACTCGTTCTGGAATAGTACCAAAATAGTGCGTTTCTAGTTCTTGTCCTTTAGGAGGTAAAGCCCCAAAAAGAGTCTTACCAGTAAATAATAAATCTTCTCTTTTTAAGAATTTATCTTTATCCACTAAAAAGTATTCTTGTTCCAAACCAATTACTGGTTTAACTTCGCTCACATCTTTGTCACCAAAAGCATTGCATAAACGCACCGCTGCTTTAGAAATAACTTCACAAGATCTAATCAAAGGTTCTTTCGCATCTAATGCTTCTCCTTTAAAGGAAACAAAAACAGTAGGAATACATAAGATATTATCTTTAATAAAGACAGGAGATGTACAATCCCAATATGTATAACCTCTAGCTTCAAAAGTTGCTCTTAGGCCACCGCTTGGGAAAGAGGAAGCATCTGGTTCACCTTTAATCAAATTTTTTCCTGAAAATTTTAAGATTGGTTCATCGTTACTTTTATCTAAGAAAGCATCATGTTTTTCAGCAGTTGTTCCATTTAATGGTTGGAACCAGTGCGTATAATGAGTACAACCTTGCGCTAAAGCCCATTCTTTCATTGCATGAGCAATCGCATCAGCGGTTGTTCTATCTAATGCATCTCTTTTATATATAGTTTCTTTCCATTTTTTATACACTGGACTTGGCAATTTTTCTTTCATTATCGCTTCTGAAAATACTTTTGATCCAAATCCTTCTAGAAGTTTTTCCATTTTTAATTCTCCTTCATTTATCTTATTTGATTATCTCTAATAAAATATATTTTTTCAAGTTTTTTACTTTATATTTGATTTTTTACCAAGTTTTGTGAAAAATAATTCAAACTTTTTTAAAATAATTTGATTTTTAATTAATAAATAAAGTTAAAATCAAAAATTATCATCTTAATATAGATTTTAAAAAGATACAATGTAAAATTTTTTTAATTTAAGTTGTTTATTTTGATAAAAATAGATAATAAATAATATTTATTATTTTTATAACTTATTTTTTAGTAGATATGGTAAAATGATTATTAAATAAAAAGGAGAGAAGATTTATGACACAATTACAAGAAAAAATCTTAAAATCAATCAAAAACAATTCCCGTATCGATTTACACGATTTAGCCGCGATGCTAAATGTTTCTGATGTTGAACTCGCCAATGAAATTTCTTTACTTGAAAAAAATAAAATTATCTGTGGATATCAAACCTTAATCAACTACGATAATACTGATGAAGAAATAGTTACCGCTCTTATTGAAGTTAAAGTAATTCCTCAAAGAGGATTAGGTTATGATAAAATCGCTGAAAGAATATATAATTTTACTGAAGTAGATTCTATTTATCTTATGTCAGGAGCTTATGACTTTATGGTTTTAATCGAGGGAAAATCTATGAAGGAAGTTTCACGCTTTGTTTTTGATAAACTAGCTACACTAGATTCAGTATCATCAACAGCAACTCACTTTGTTTTAAAGAAATATAAGGATCACGGCACTAAACTTGTCGACACTAGAAAAGATCCTCGTGAACAAGGAAACGTTTAATTATGAGAGATTTTGTTATTGATAAAGTACAAAAACTAAAGCCATCTGGTATCAGACGTTTTTTTGAAATGAGTAAAGACGTTAAAGATGCGATTGCTTTAAGTGTAGGTGAACCTGATTTTGATACCCCTTGGCATATTTCCGAAGAAGGCGTGTATTCCATTGAAAAAGGCTATACTTTTTATACATCTAATGCCGGTCTTCTTGAGTTAAGAGAAGAAATATGTTCTTGGCTAAAAAGAAAATATAATGTTAATTATAATTCTAATGAAGTTATCGTTACTATCGGTGGTTCAGAAGCTATCGATTTAGCTTATCGTACCTGCTTAGAAGAAGGCGATGAAATCATTATGACTGATCCTGGTTATGTTTCGTATGAACCATGTGCATTACTAACAGGAGCAAAGGTAGTTAAATACGCGCTTGAAGAAGAGGATGAATTCAAGATTAAACCAGACAAACTTGAAAAATTAATCACGTCCAAAACTAAGATGTTGCTTATTAATTATCCTAATAACCCTACCGGAGGAATCATGAACGAAGAAGATCTTCGTCTAATCGCAGATATATGTATCAAGCATGATCTTCTAGTGGTATCTGATGAAATCTATTCCGAGCTTACTTATGAAGGTAAGCATACTTCTATTGCCTCCCTTCCATCTATGAAAGAAAGAACCTTATTAATAAATGGTTTTTCTAAAGCTTATTCGATGACTGGATGGCGTCTTGGTTATATATGTGGTCCTGAAAACATCATTTCACAAATGTATAAAATTCACCAATATGGTATCATGTGTGCCCCTACTTCTTCTCAATTTGCTGGTTTAGAGGCTTTAAAAAATGGTGATGACGACATCTTAATGATGAAAGAAGAATATTTGAAACGTAAAAATTATATTATGTCACGATTAAAAGAAATGAATATTCCTTGTTATGATCCTAAAGGAGCATTCTATTGTTTCTTAAATATTTCCAAATTTGGTTATACTTCTGAACAATTTGCTTTACGATTAATGAAAGAAGCTAAAGTAATTATCATTCCAGGAACTGCATTTGGGGAAAAAGGAGAAGGCTTCTTACGTTTATCATATGCCTATTCTTTGGAAGAACTAAAAGAGGCATTAAATAGAATAGAAAACTTTTTAAAAATCAACAAAATGATTTAATTGAAAGAAGATTATCAAAAGGGTAATCTTCTTTTTGCTTATTTATTTCAAAAAATCATAAAAAAACCGACAAAAATCAAGAAAATAGTAAAAATAAAAGTGAATAAAATTAAAAAAGTCGCTCCGAATTTATTAAAAAATATAATAAAAGTCGCTCCGAATTTTATAATAAATACACTAAAAGTCGCTCCGAATTTATTAAAAGTTATTGAAAAAAAAGATAGATAAATTTATATAATATAAATAGCAAACTATTTATTTGAGGAGGATTATATGTATTTTATTAGAAAAATTGACATAGATTTAGATGATTGGATAAAACATAAAAGAAACGATCCCGCTTTAATCGTGGGAATACGTCAATGCGGAAAAACAGAATCAGTCCGTGAGTTTGCAAAGAGAAATAAATTACAGTTAATCGAAATGAACTTTTGGACAAATCATGAATATTGTTCCGTTTTTGATGGTTCTTTAGAAGTAGACTCTATTATTTCTAACATTTCTTTATGTTTCCCTAATATCGTCATAGACGCTCAAAATACACTTTTTTTCTTTGACGAAATCCAAGACTGTCCAAAAGCAAGACTCTCATTTAAAAATTTTTCAAAAGATGGAAGATATGCTGTTATAGGAAGTGGTTCTTATCTTGGAATTAACGGATATATAATAGGTGACTCAACACCTGTGACAACTGGTTATGATTTCATATTTAATATGAAAACTATGGATTTTGAAGAATTTTTATGGGCTTTAGGATATAAAAAAGAACAAACCGAAACACTTGCTCAATACTACAATGAGAAAAAAAGGATTCCTGATAACATACATACCCTTTATAAAGACTTGTTCCTAAAATATGCTTGCATCGGTGGATTTCCAAAAGTAGTTTTGGAATACGTTAAAACTAAGAACATTGTTTCTGCATATAGAGTATTAACTAACACTATATTTGATATGAAAGGCGATTTTGGTTGAAGAATGAATAAACAAGGAAATCCAGTTTTTAAGCCATCAGAAGTATCGAGAATTAAAAGTGTTTTTGATTTAATTCCAACTTTTTTAGCAAAAGAAAATAAACGATTTATTGTATCCAAGATTTCTGGTGGCACACAATTTGATAAGAACGATGCAATAAATTATTTAAAGCAAGCTCACATTGTATCAAAAATATATAATGTAGAAACACCATCATTACCACTCTCTGGCAGCAAAATAGAATCTCAATTTAAATTATTTCCTGAAGATATCGGTATTGTTACTTCTCTTTATGGAATTGATACAGTTTCATCCATTAACAAAGGAGATTTAGGGCAAGGTAAAGGTGCTATTTATGAAGCACTTGTATTTGATTCCTTAAACAAAGCAGGTATTGAACCATATTATTTTGCTAAAGAATCGGGGTTAAAAATTGACTTCGTCATTTCGTATAAAGGATTTTCTACATTAATTGAAGCAAAAGCAAAAACTGGTAATACAAAATCAAGTAAAACTGTGATGAATCACGAAGAACATTATGGTAAAACTAAGTTGATAAAAATAGGCGACTATAACATAAATGAAACGGGCGATATAATAACTATTCCGCATTATTTAACATTTGTTTTAGGAAAAAATAAGCATGATTTTTAAATAATTTACAATTATATAGAGCTTAATTGGCAACAATTAATAAAAAAATTTCTTTTATTTCCTTCACATTGCAAAATAAAAAATGATGTCAAAAATGTCAAAAAATAAAAAGAAAGTAGATTTTCTTCCTTTTTATTATATTCACCTAAAAATCATTTTCACTTGTATTTTTCTTTTTCATATAACTTAATCGTTTTTTTGCAAATTTTCTATCTTTAGTTACTAAACGTCCAAAACGATGTAAATAACAAAATGGAAGCAATAAGAATCCTCCCTTTTTTTCCAATACTGGATACATTGGTTTCATACTCGAAAAAGAAGGAAAAGCTCTTGTGAACAACCATTTTACCTTTGATCCACCAGATTTCTTTAATTCTTTTTCATATAAAGAATCAAGGGTGCCATATGTTCCATATCCAATAATCGTCTTTACAAAGTCTTCATATTTATCATCAAATAGATTTAAGCACACTTCTTCTATAAAATAGCATTCTTTTTCGTACTTTGTTTCTTTATAAGCTTGATGAATATAAGAAAAATCCATCTCTTCTTTATAACGATTTAAATACAAATACATATCAATATAATTCTTAACGCCACTTCCAGCATGAACATAATGTTTTAAAAGATGAAATAACAAATAGATAAATTCATCTTCTCTTTTTTGGAAAATAAATTCTTTAGATGGCGAAAGAAATTTTACGTTATTTAAACTTTTTTTAACAAAATCTCCTCCTATATCCTTAGATGAAATCAACATATGATGAATCTCTAAAAATATATATGGTTTACGAGCAAATCCAACATCATGATCAGATTTAGTTTTTTGTTCATAGCCTTTACTAAGTAATAATGAGGATGCTTTTTCCATATTTTCTTTATCTATCAAAATATCGATGTCACTCATAAAACGTAGTTCCTCTGCATCATATAAAGATTTTATAGAGAATCCTTTAGGACACATATAAGGAATATTTGCTTCATCAAATAATTCTTTTATTTCTTTCAGCGCTTCTTTTTGAGTATTGTTCCTCTTTATCTCATTAGCGTATACATCAAAGAGGCAACGCCTTGCTTTAGGTGGAGTATTTTCATCCATAACTAAAGTTAAAAATGGGAGAAGACGATTGCGTCTTGCTTCATCAAATAAAGAAGGAGTAATGGTATACTTCTTTTCATCTTTATCTATCACTGATTTAATTACACGTAATAATTCAACCATTTTCTTCCTATTTTCCTTTAATAATTCTTCTTAATAATCTCTTTGTTTTAACTAAAACCCATCTTAGCGGATAAGTAGTAAACCATAAGTAATAAAGTAGTATAGCTCCTTTAGTATTTACCTTTTTCAATTTATCCTTTTTATAGTAAGAAGTTAGTATACCAAATACTTTATCTTTAGGAATTATTTCATTAGTATATGTATTATCTCCTCTTATTACATAATGATCTTTTTTTATTTTTAAGACGCGATGAAGAACATATCTTTCATTTATCTTATATAAAACAATATCTAATTTTCTTATCGGCCTTTCAATACGAGAGATGATTACAACATCTTTTCCTTGATGAAGCAAAGGTTTCATCGATACACCTCTAAAGGTATAAAGAAAAGAACCATCCCTTTGGAGCAATTCTTCAAAATTTATTAATTCATTACTCATTAATTAAACTTCTTTCTCTAAGTACGGTGACAAAATCATGAACATCTTTAGTAGCGACGCTTTCTTCTACATCATATTTATCTAGTACTAACTTAACTAGATCTTCTTCGCTTCTATCCTCAGATAAACTGTTCCATAAAAATACTCCTAGGCTATTAAGCTTAATTAAGTAATTTAATTTGCTCGCTTCACCATAAAGAGCAACAACCACATATTGTGACGCTAATTTCCTCACCACAAATCCTTCTTTAATTTTCATAATGTTTTCCTCCTAAAGCATGATAAGATACCTTACATGCTTCTTCTTCCATGTTACATTCTAACCATATCGGTTTGATTTGTAATATGATTTTATTTAGTAATGATATTAAAATATCATAATCTTCTTCATTTTTTGGTAAAAGAATTTGATTAAAAATATATGTTGATATATCATCTTCACTCATTGGATATGTTTTATTTATTTTTCCACGCTTAATAAAACATAATCCTTTTATTTTTACTTTATCATTGATTCCTAATCCTTCTTTACCGTTATATGGTGTTCCATAAGCATAGAATCCATCTTCCTCTTCTTTGATAATTGGTTTATCGCCATTTATCACTACACATCTATCTTGAAAATGTTTTTGATATAGATTAATATGTGTCGATTTACCTACGCCTGATTTTGCCAAAAATATAAATCCATCATCATCAACTTTGATAACTGCACCATGAAGAACAAAAGCTTTATATTTATATAATTTTAAGGCGATAAGACGATAAATAACAATCGCTTCATAATACCCTTTAGGACCATCTTTATATTCAGATAGACGATATTCTTCTTTTACTTCTTCAATAGTAGGTGTTATCTCTTCATCAAAAGAAGAATTTTCATCAACTAGATATGATTCACATAATTTTTCAACGAAAGGAAAAATATTATTAATTTTAAAAATAATATCAGCAAGTTTTATCTTAATCATGTTTATCTTCTCCTTTTTCAAGCAAAGAAGAAACATCAAGTATTCTTGCCCCTTCTATCTTTATGTTGCGATGGCTTACCATAATCAATGTTTTTGATAAGCTACAAACTAAGGAAGCAATAACTTCTTCATTATGTAAATCTAAAGCAGAAGTAAATTCATCCATTACAAGTATCGGTTTACAAGAAGCTAAGGCAAGAGCAATTAATATTCTTTGAATTTGGCCAATCGATAATCCTTTTCCTCTTTGATAGATTTGATAGTCTAGGCCACCTTGCTCCTTTAATTCATCATATACTTGAACATCTTTTAAAACACTTATAATTTCTTCATCGGTGATAGCAGGATAAAACATTTTAAAATTTGATCGTATAGTACCAGAAAATAACACGTTTTCTTGAGGAACATATGAAAATAAACTTCTTGTTTTTTCCGAAATATCATATTGTTGATCTTTGTTTTTTACATATACTTTTCCTTCATAAGAATAGAATCCTAATAATATATTAATAAACGTTGTTTTTCCTGATCCAGAATCTCCTTTTACAACGATATTATCACCTTTATTAATGCAATAAGAGAAATCTTTATAAATAATTCTATCATCATATTTAAAAGTCATTTTATCAAAAACAATAGAATCAAAATCTTCAATTGGTAACAATTCTTCTTCATCTTCTAAAGCCATTAAAGAAGCGATTCTATCTTTCGATACTCTTGCTTGATATAATTGATTTAAAGTCTTCGCTAAATAAGAAAATGGCGATTCGAAATATGATACTAAAGAAACTAATGCGGTTAGTGTACCATAGCTAATTTTTCCTTCAAATATCAAGTAGGCCGCATAACATAAGGTTAATGCATAGAGAATAGTAATCATACTTGAAAGGAAAGAAGAAGCGATAATTGATACGCGATTTCTTCTATTTTTAACTATATAATTTTTCTTTAATTCTTCATCGACATTTTTATCGATCACATCATGGACGCTTAATACTTTTAATAATTTTACATTGTCAAGTGATTCTTGCATATATGCATTCAATGAATCATCGCTCTTTAAAGCCTCTCTATTGAGTTTTTTTACAAAGTAACCATAAATTAACGCTAGAACGAATAAAAGTAAACCTACAGAGCTTAAAATGAGAACAATCACATAATTTAGATTAATTAAAGCCACAAAAGCAAATAAAATTCTTGAAGTATATAAAAACATGTTCGGAATAGCATTAACTTCCGCTTCTTGGACGTTTCTAATATCAGTCAAATAAATATTAGAAATCTTGCCAGAATGAATAGAGGCAATCTTTTCATATTTTTTATTCATAATGCTTTTATAAACTTGCCCTTTGAGATGAACTTCTAAAGAAAGACTAAATTTATTCTTTATGAAAAAATAAACTAATCTTAAAGCAATCATAATTCCAAGTAAAACAGCGATATAAATAATATCCTTAACAATAGAAATATGATTGACTGCATTATCGATAATATTTCTAAATAAATAAACTTGAACAATTAAAAAAAAGGAAGTAATAACATTTAAAATTGACAAAGTAACTACGTATATTTTTCTAGTCATTTTCTTACCTCCTCGTAAGATATGTAGTATAGAAATATTGTTATAGAGAACAATGTTTC
>JBJFEV010000052.1:0-10162 GCA_051891155.1 Bacilli bacterium | reverse complement strand
ATAGTGATAAGAAAAACGAAAAAGGGAAAATTATCCTTACTGGTTCTTCGACTCCAAAACATAAAGGCATTATGCATTCTGGTACTGGAAGAATAGCAAAACTTCGAATGAACACAATGACATTATATGAAACAGGGGATTCTAGTGGTTTGATATCAATAACCGATTTGATAAAAGGGAAATTCACACCTTTTTTATTTGATCAAGTTGGAATAGATAAGATTAGTTATTTAATTTGTAGAGGAGGATGGCCTGGAAATATCTTAGTTAAAAGAGAAAACGCATCTTTGTGTTCAACTAATTATATTAATAATATTATCGAGGAAGATATTGCGAAACTTGGTGCCAATGATGATGCGTTCTATGATCCAAATATTGTTAAATTATTATTGAAATCTCTTGCAAGAAATGAGGCTACTACAGCAAGTAATAATAAACTTATGTCTGATATTTATGAATACGATAAAGATACAATTAGTAAAAATACTTTTGTTAAGTATTTGGATGCTCTTAAGAGAATGTTTATTATCGACAATATCGAACCTTATTCACCAAATGTACGATCTTCCTTACGTGTAAAGCAAATGGAAAAACACCATTTTAGTGATTATTCTCTTGCAGCTGCGATTTTAAATTTGACCCCGACCAAAATGATAGCGGATATCAATACAATGGGATTCCTTTTCGAATCATTGGTTGAACATGATTTAAAAATTTACGCAGAAGCAATAGGAGGCAAGCTATACCATTATCAAGATTACTATGGAAATGAAATAGATGCAATTATCGAACTAGAGGACGGAAATTGGTGTGCATTTGAAATAAAGCTTGGGCTTAATAAAGCAGAAGAAGGGGCTTCTAATTTAGCTAAAGTATGTTTAAATATAGAAAAGCAACCACTTTTTAAATGCGTTATTTATGGGGTGGGGAATGCTTGTTATAAAAGAAGTGATGGTATATATATTATTCCTATAACCGCGCTTAAGTATTGATGATAGATGGAATTTTTGTTTGCTTTATTTGTCTATAACCACTTACAAGCTTTTTTCACTAGAAATAATATTTAATATATCATTTACGAGGAAGTGTTGATTATGAAAAATAATATGAAAAGAATTACTAAATTATCCGCTCTTATTTCCTTTTTGAGTTTTTTATATAAAGGAATGCTTTCATATTTGACAGCGTCTATAGTGTTACTTATTGCTTCTGTTTCTACTTTTTTAATCTTTGTGATTAAATTACTTTTTGTGAAAAATATCAATAAGAGTAGAGCTAATAAAAAGAAAGCATATTTCTTTATGTCTCTAGCATTACTTATTTACTCATCTATTTTTATCGCCTTTGTTGTTTTAAAAATTAATGGAATAGATGCTTCAAATAATAAAGAATATTCTGGCACAACTGGTTATATATTAATCGGTATTATGATATTAATGTTTTTCTTATCGTTATTAAATTTAAAGAAAGCATACGAAAGAACCGACTTAATGGTTGTTGGATTAAAGGAGATGACTTTTGCATCGGCACTTGCTGATTTGGTTATTATAGAAGAATTTGTTTATCGATTGGATTTTGTTAAAAAAGATTACTTATTACTAAACACCTTTCATAATTATTTTCCTTTAATTGTAGGCGTGTCCATGACTATTATATCTTTTTTAATGCTTTTTAGATGTATGCGTTATAGACCATAAAATCGACAATTATATTTTTAAGGTTGATATTTATTGTTGACAAAAAAAACTGACTTTGATATATATAATTTGCGGACAAAAATCCGAAAGTTTTATATTCATAAGTTATAAAATACTTATCAATATATATTTTTTTTGTGTATAAGTTAGTTATAACTAACTTTTTTAAAGGATGTTTGATATGAAAAATAAATTTTATCAATGGGAAAAGGAAAAGAAACTCATTCCTGTCATGATAAGAAAATACTGTAATGGAAAGCATAAAACGAAAAGAAAAGAAATTTGTAATGATTGTCTTGAATTGACTGAATACGCATTATTTCGCCTAGGGAAATGCCCATTTAAAAGTGATAAAAAGTTTTGTTCTTTTTGTAAGATTCATTGTTACGATAAGGAAATGCGAAAGAGGATTAAAGAGGTTATGAAGTATTCAGGTCCAAGAATGCTATTTTCTCATCCGATCTTTGCCATTTCTCATCTTGTGCAAATGATTCAGTATAAAAGAGAAGGAAAAAAAGAAAAGAAGAATGTATAAATATTTATCGAGTTATCTTTGTTTGATTATATAGCGGTCGATAAATTGAGGAGGTTAGTTAATGATAAAGATTACCATAGAAGTGAAAGGAATGGCTTGTGGAATGTGTGAGAGCTATGTTAATGATGCAATTAGACGTATAAATGGCGTAAGAAAAGTGGCATCATCGCATAGAAAAAATTTAACGATTGTCATTATGGAAGATAATGTCAATCAAGAAGAAATAATAAATGCAATTAGTGCGTTAGGGTACACTATTGGCACAATAGAATGCGAACCATATGTAAAACATAAATTATGGGGTGGAAAAAATGATAGATAAAGAGTTGTTTCGCCTTATAGGTAAAAATAAAAAATATATATTCATTGCTGTAGCGCTTCAGGTTGTGGGACTAATTGCTAACGTAGGGATAACTGCCAGTATCTGTTGGGCAATTTCATTAGCTATAGCTAAATCTCAATTAATCGCTTATTTGTATCCTGCTATTTGTGTTGCAATTGGAATTGTTGTTCGTTACATAATGACTAGGTTAACAAGTAGCATTAAAGATAATCTTGGCCGAAAGGTGAAAAAGGATCTAAGGGAACAGGTTTATAACAAGATTGTAAAATTAGGTGTACGCACTACTGATTCGATGAGTATGGCTGGACTTACTCAGGTTTCCATGGAAGGAGTGGAACAACTTGATTTATATTATTCAAGTTATCTTCCTCAGTTCTTTTATGCAATGATTGCTCCTGTAATATTATTTTGTATAACTGTTTGGATCGATTGGCGAGTTGCTCTTGTTTTACTTGCCTGTGTACCTCTAATTCCTTTATCTATAGTTGCTGTATCTAAATACGCTAAAAGAATATTTGCAAAGTATTGGGGAAAATATACTTCTATGGGTGATAAATTTTTAGATAGTGTTCAAGGATTAAAAGAGTTAAAGATTTTTAAAGCTGATGGTGCACAACATGAAAAGATGAATCAAAGTTCGGAAGAATTCCGCAAGATAACAATGAAAGTTCTTGTTATGCAACTTGCTAGCACTACTATTATGGATCTTGTTGCATATGGTGGTGCAGGGTTAGGAATTGCACTAAGCATATGCGGTGCCGCATTTTGGGGCCTAAAACCTATTTATGCGCTTTTCTTATGCTTAGTAGCGGTAGAATTCTTTCTTCCTCTTCGCGCGTTTGGTTCAGCTTTCCACGTTGCTATGAATGGGGCGAGTGCGGGAAAAAAGATAATATCTCTTTTGAGTACTGAAGATCCAATCTGGGGAAAAGAGGAAGTAAATGGTCAAAGAATAGAATTTAATGATGTAACTTTTTCTTATGATGGTGAACGCGAAGTGCTTAAAAATGTAAGCATGAGTTTTCCGCAAAAGGGGATGAGTGCGATTGTTGGTGAAAGTGGATGTGGAAAAAGTACAATAGTTAATCTTATTGTTGGTGCTATACGTCCTAAATCAGGAAGCATTACAGTAGGTGGAAAACTATTAAATCAGCTTTCCACAAAGAGTTATTATTCTCATCTTGCATCAGTTAGTTACAATACATATATATTTAATACAACTGTGCGTGATAATTTTTTACTTGCGAATAAAGAGGCGACTGAAGAATTAATTTATTCTACTCTTGAAAAAGTTAATTTGGCACAATTTATTCGTGAAAACGGAGGACTTGATAAAGTTATTTCAGAAGATGCGAATAATATATCAGGTGGTCAAAAACAAAGGCTTGCTCTTGCGGTAAACTTAGTCGCTAATAAAGATATTTATGTTTTTGATGAAGCGACAAGTAATATCGACGTAGAGAGTGAGAAGATAATTATGGATAACATTAAGATGTTATCAAAAGACAAGAGTGTTATTGTCATATCTCATCGATTAGCTAATGTTCAACTCGCTGATAATATTTACTTTATGGAAAGTGGAAAAATAAAGGAGAGTGGAACGCACAATATGCTTATAGAAGCAAATGGTGGATATGCCAAATTATACTTTGCGCAAAAACAATTGGAAGAGGGGTATACTATATGAGCAGAAAGAAAGTTCGAAGAAGTGGCGCGAAAATCATGGCAAGTTTGATTCTTCTTTTAGGCTCTCTTGCTTATATTATGCTTCTTGCTGTTATTAATGGTAGCGTAGGTTTTATTTGTGCAATGGGAGTTACTGTGTTTGGTGCGATTGGTGTGGCAAAGGTCCTTGGTGAAACGATTGCCCTTTCTTATGGCTGGATTATTTCTCTTGCTATAGGTTGTGGTGTATTGCGTGGACTTCTTCGTTATTTAGAACAATATTCTAATCATTATATTGCTTTTAAATTGTTAGAAGTATTACGTGATAAAATTTTTGCAGCATTACGAATTTTATGTCCCGCGAAACTTGAAAGCAAGCAAAAAGGGAATATTATTGCGATGATTACAAGTGATATTGAAACGCTCGAGGTGTTTTATGCTCATACTATTTCTCCTATTTGCATAGCTGTTTTAGTGGCGACAATGGTGTGTTTATTCGTGGGATTTATTGCAAGTTGGTATCTCTCACTTGTCGCGCTTATTGGTTATCTTATAATTGGAATCGTCCTTCCTCTTATTTCTTCAGGAAAGCTGAAAGAAAGCGGGGTAAGATATCGCAATGAATTTGCTTCATTTAACGCATATTTTTTAGATAGTATTAAAGGTATTAGAGATATTGTATTAAATAATGCAGGGGAAGAACGAAAAGAACAAGTAAATGAGCGAAGTGACGTTCTTTTAAAAGAAACAAAACATATGAAAAATGAAATTGCTAAAGCGAGTGCAGCAACTGAACTTGTTGTTTCTTTATTCATTATTATGACTCTTGCAATAGGTATTATCCTTGTTTATTTCAACATGCTTTCTATCGGTAAAATGATTATAGGTGTTGTGAGCGTATTCTCTTCATTTGGACCTGTCATTGCAATTTCAGCGTTACCTGGTAATTTAACCCAAACATTTGCTAGTGGTGATAGAGTACTAAATCTTTTAGAGGAAAAACCAGCTGTTATTGAAGTTAAAGGGAAAGAGAATATTACATATGAAGATCTAAATGTAACAGATTTATCGTTTAGTTATGATGGACAAAAAGACGTTTTGAAAGATATTAGAATGAAAGCAAAAAAAGGTGAGATTATAGGTATAGTTGGAGAAAGTGGATGTGGAAAATCCACATTCCTAAAACTGCTTCTTCGTTTTTTTCAAAAGGATGAAGGAAGGATTGAATATAACGGGATTGATATTGATGAAATCAATACAGATAATCTGTTAGATAATGTAACAATGGTTTCACAAAGTACTTATCTTTTTGATGAATCCATAGAAGATAATTTACGAATTGCAAAACCTAATTGCACACAAGAAGAAATGGAAACTGCTTGTAAACTTGCTTCTGTGCACGATTTTATTATGAGTTTGCCTGATGGATATAAAACACAGGTAGGAACTATGGGAGATAACCTTTCCGCAGGTGAAAAACAAAGAATTGGACTTGCTCGTGCTTTTTTAAAAGGAAGTGAATTGATTCTTTTGGATGAGCCAACAAGCAATGTAGATAGTATCAATGAAGGAATTATTCTAAAAGCATTAAAAGAACAAAAAAATAAAAAGAGTATTATTCTCGTATCGCATAGAGAAAGCACTATGGCGATTGCAGATAGGATATATAGAGTAGAAAAAGGAACAATGACGGAGGTAAAGTAATGGAAGAAAAATTACAAGAAGAAATCAACGTAGAAGAACTTATACAAAGCGTAAATAATCATGTAGAAGAACAATTGATTTCTATTTCTAAAAAAGAAGATAATTCAGTAGAAAAAGATAAAATTTTTGCAAAATATAAAATTAAAGATATTGTATTCCTTGCTATTATCACTGCTTGCACACTAGTTACAGGAGCAATTATGCCTTTGCTTGTTAACGTACCTCTTTTTGGAATTATTAAATTAGGTTTAGGCTTGCAATTTTCTTTGTTTCCGGTGATTGGTTTGATGAAAGTAAAAAAAATGGGCGCACTTTTACTTCAATCTTTATTCATTTCCATTTTCCTTGTATTTATGTTTCCACCTATGATACTTTTAATCGCTTGTGCTTTGATTGTTGAAATAATTATTTTATTATTTTTTAAAGGATATAAAAATGATTGGGTTTGTGTATTAGCGGGAACTTTATATTTACCTCTTACAATTCCGTTTCTCTATCTATATTACAATGTCTTTTATACTATTTCAGGAAATGAAAAGGCCGCTGTGTCTATGTTTATTGGCAATGGTAATTTAGGTATGATAGCTATTATTACTGTGGCGATCGTTGCACTTTGTTTTGTCGGTTCTCTTTTAGGAATGTTTATTGCAAGAGAACTTAAAAAAGCGGGGAAACTCAAATGATATTTTTTAAGTTTAAAGATCATATAAATCCTTTGTTTGCTCTTTGCTCAGCATTTTTGATTTTAATTATAGGTCTAGTTACAGCTAGTTCTATCACTTGTTCTTACTTCCTTTTAGGAACATATGTATGGTTGATTATTTTTGGTTGTTATAAAGAAGCTATAAAGACGTTACCTCTATTTATTATTTTTGGTGGAGGGTTTGCTCTTATTGCTTATTTTGTATATGGAAATAGTGTGGAAGCCTCTCTTGCGATGGCTAATCGATTTGGAGCGGTTTTTGTCACTCTCATTGTGGGGATGAGTGTCCAACCAGTTTGTATGACAAGAAATTTATCTCAACTTCATACACCTCGAGGAATTACTTTAGGAATGCTTGTAACTATGTCATTTGTACCTGTATTAAAAGCTGAGATTAGCCGTGTACGCGAAGCGATGAAAACTCGCGGTGCTGGTAGTTTGTTAAATCCAAAAATATTTTATCGTGCTTTTCTTATTCCTCTAGTGACACGTCTTGCCGATATTTCTGATACACTTTCTCTTTCTATTGAAACGCGGGGATTTACATTAGATAAAGTACCTTTTACTGTTTATAAAAAAGAATATATTAACGCTTTTGATATAATCTTTATTCTAGGATTATTTAGTGGAGCGATTGCATCGGTGATTCTATGAAGGCGATTGAGTTAAATAATGTATCATTTTTTTATGATGGTGATTCCACGAAAATACTAGATGATATTTCTTTTGAGGTTAATTATGGAGAAGTAACGTTGTTATCAGGACTTTCAGGCGAAGGTAAAAGCACTCTTTTATATCTTGTTTCGGGTATTATTCCTAATATTGTTTTTGGAACAATTAAAGGTGAAATTCTTATTAATGGAGAAAGTATAAAAGGATGTAAAATTTCACAAATATGTCGTAAAGTGGGTGTGGTTTTACAAAATGCTGATAATCAAATTGTTCATAAAATAGTTGAGGATGAAATAGCTTTTGGTTGTGAAAACTTTGCTTTTCCTCCTGAAAAGATAAAAAAACAAGTAGATTTAGTTACTAAGATGATGAAACTTGATAATGGTGCACAGACTCGTTCTTTATCGGGAGGTCAAAAACAAAGGTTAATTACCGCATCAGCATTGGCGACAGGACAAAAGATTCTTATATTAGATGAACCGCTGGCTAATCTTGATTGTGAAGGAGCTAAATACCTTATGAATACATTATGTTCACTGGCAAAAGCAGGCTATGCTATTCTTGTTGTCGAACACAGACTTGATATGGTTTTACCATATGTGGATATTGTGTGGGATATTAAAGCAGGTAAAGTGAATAAAGTGAAAAATAAAAAAGAATATTTAACTGCTCAAACTGTGGCAATTAAAGATAATTCAAATAAACATGAAAAAGGTGAAAAGCTATTCGATGTAAGAAATGTCTCTCTTTCTATAAAAAAGAATGATATATTAAAAGATGTAAGCTTTGAGGTTTATAGGGGTGAAAGATTATTGTTATTAGGAGAAAATGGTTGTGGAAAAACTTCTCTTTTACGATTGCTTGCTCGATTGTATCAGCCAACAAGTGGTCAAATTGAACAATATATCAATCCAAGATGGAGAAAAAGTTATCACGGCAAGAAATGGTTTAATTCTGTGGGCGTAGTCTATCAAAATCCTAATTATCAATTATTTATGCCTACAGTGGAAAAAGAAATTGAATATGGCGCTAATAGCAAAGAATACGCTCAAGAGATTATTAGACTATTCGGATTAGAAAATATTAAAAATCATC
Organism: Bacilli bacterium; assembly: GCA_051891155.1. GTDB lineage: Bacteria > Bacillota_I > Bacilli_A > RFN20 > CAG-449 > UBA3210. The sequence goes on along the minus strand of JBJFEV010000052.1, from coordinate 1,748 downwards.
ATCCACAGTCACTCTCTGAAGGACAAAAGCGACGTGTTTCCATCACTTCTGTATTGGCAACTAAACCGGAAGTTTTACTTTTGGACGAACCAACGGTTGGCCAGGATTATAAAGGACTCTGTAAATTAATTGAAATTTTAAATACTATTCATGATAAAACAGGCAATACGATGATAACTGTAACGCATGATATTCGTTGTGCTGATGCTCTTTGTGATAGAGCGGTAGTAATTGATGATGGTATAATTAAAGAACAAGGTGGTAAAGAGCTTGTACATAATTATTTCTCTAACAAATGAGAAATAGTAATAATTATTTTATGGGTGTAGGAGGAAATTATATGATCAACGTACTTTTTATATGTCATGGGAACATTTGTCGATCTCCTATGGGAGAATATATATTGAAAGATATGGTGGAAAAATTATCCTTATGCGATTATTTTTTGATAGAATCAAGAGCTACTTCCACAGAAGAAATATATAGAGGGTTAGGGAATCCTATTTATCCTCCAGCACAAAGAGAATTAAGAAAACATGGTATTGGAAAAACTAAATATACTGATTTTTCTTGTAAAAGAGCGCAAGTATTATCAAAGGAAGATTATTTTAATTTTGATTATTTATTGTGCGCTGATTCTTTCAATGTCAGGAATGCTATGCAAATAGTAGGAGGAGATCCAGATAAGAAGATTCATCTAATATTAGATTATTCTTCTAAAAAGGATAGTTCTATTTCTGATCCTTGGTATTCAGGTGACTTCAGTGCTACATATGATGATCTAGTATTAGGTTGTAAAGGATTTCTAGAATTTTTAATAAATCAACATTTGCTATAAGAAAGTATAATAATAAATAAATTAGGTTGTTATTTTGTACATATTAAGTACTGAATAGCATCCTTTTTTATTGATTATAAATTATTATTAAAACGATAACAGGACACAAATTGTGTATGTAAGATAAAATTGGTACACGTTATATATTATTGTAGGTATACAAACACGTATTAATTATTGCTTTTATTAGCATTCAAATTTTCAAAAAATATATAAATTATGATTATTATAAAGTTTTATACTGAGTGAATAAAAAGGGAAACGGATGTATTTTAATAGAAAAAAATTATAGGAATATTGCAATTGAATATGAGGAGAAGCATAGATAAGAATTATTTATTAAGATGAGAAATACTCAAGATGATTTAATTAAAGCGATAGATAATGTTCCTTCGACTATTGTTAAGAAGGGATTGGAAATGTTAAGCAATATCAAATTGAAGTAATTTAGCTTATCATGACATTATTTATGTCTAAATCATTAGAATGGATTTATTTATTGAGTTATTTTCTAAGAATAAGAAAAAAATGAGAATGGGGAAATTATCTAAAATTAATACGATTTTTTCTCTTTGGTTGAGTAGGGGTTTTTGCCAAATCGCGAAAAAATATAAAAAAAATAAACAAAATATTTTCAAAATATTACAAAATAATAACTAAACTATGTTGACAATATTTACAAAATGTTTTTATAATATGTTAAACAGAAGGGCGGGTTACAATGGCTAATATAGGTAAAAAAACAAAAGAGAATGAGACAAAACGAGAAAAATTTGTTAGACTTGCAGAAAGTAGGATGAATAACGCACTTAAGCAGATTGAGTTGTTATCAAATCTTTCGAATACATCAGCGTATGAATACACAAATGCGGATGTTGATAAAATTATTAGAGCATTAAGAGGAGCAGTA